>JAXEEE010000133.1:0-23189 GCA_034104265.1 Eubacteriales bacterium
GGTCAAAAGCATGAGTGTCAGCAAAAGAATGAACAGACGTTTCATCATCTTGCCTCCGTTCTTTCCAGCATATTCATGATGATGTAATCATACACCAGCATCAGGTGTGCGTCTGTAACAATGTCACAGTTCAGGCCGTCCCGGAATCCATCGAAAGCAGGAAAATACAGGGATCAAAAGGGTGAGCTTGTCTGTCGGAGTCATTGAAAACAAACGGCTGGAATGCCGCCAATGCAACGCACGAAATCATCTGATTCGCCGTAAATCCCCTCGTCAGTACAGATCCGGCAGAAAAGGGGACGCCATCCGCCCTCTACGGGTTCAGAACGTTATACGTCAATTTTCGTAATTCTCATGACACCGGCTCCTTTCCAATCAGTTCAATTGTTCCTTTGTTGCGTTGGGATGGGGGGGTGACGCCCCTCTGCCACATGGACATGTATGGGTTCCAGCGGCTCTCCTTCATTCGCCCAGAAGAATACACAATAACGGTCATTCCTCAAGACCAGAGGCACCGCGGAAGCCTCCTTTTTGCGAAAACTCCAGAATCAGCGGGGGCATCTTCAGAATGACCCTTTTGATGTGCTCAAGCTCGTCTGCTGTCAATCCGGCGGCCTCGCGCCATTCCTGCGCAGGGAGGGCGAAGACAGCCCGGCAGAGCGCGTCTCTACGAATATATACCAGCGCGCTGCGGTCTGCAAGCATTTCGGAGTGAGAAATCTGCGTACCATCGTCAAGCGTGATAAAGGGATACTCCATGACCATTCCTCCTGCCAAGTGGAGGAATCTGTCAAAACCCGCCGGGAAGCAAAAGAAGCGGGATCGTCGTGACTGACAACCCCGCTTGAGCTGGTGGAGCATAGGGGATTCGAACCCCTGGCCTCGACAATGCGAATGTCGCGCGCTACCAACTGCGCTAATGCCCCGGATATGCTGTTGGCGGCATCGCAAGGCTCCCCCTGCGAACCACGAAGGATAGTATAGCACATCCGGCGCAAAGATGCAAGCGTTTTTCCCTGTCAGAAGGAATTTTTCTTCCGGATCGCCGGGGAGGGATGCATCCCGCGCTTCCCTCCCCCTGGTTGGCTGATACCCCCTCACCGTTCCAGCAGCACCATGGCCGTCCGGCGGCCCTGCAGGCTGCCCGACAGCACCCCGTCCTGTAGCGTCACCGGCCGGTTGTCCCGCAGCTCCCAGGCGGCGGCGTAGGGCAGATGATCCAGCAGCGGGCCGTCGAAGGGGCCGTCACCGTCCAGGTACAGGGTGACGATGGCCCTGTCCTCCGCGAAGAACCCGTTGGCCGCCACCTGCGGCGACAGGGTCGTCAGCAGCGGCACGCAGTCCTCCGTCTCCAGCAGGGGCAGATACCTGCGGCGCAGCGCCTTCCACCGGCGGATTTCCTCCTTCTGCGCCGGAGCCCAGGGCAGCCACGCGCCGAACACGTCCTGCCAGATCACCATGCCCTCCCCGTTGAAGATCGCCCGCTCGATGGCCTGATCCTTCTGCGCGCCCACGTGCCAGCGGGAGATGCCCCACCGCGCGTGCTGCGGGAACAGGAAGCGGATCAGGTTGCTCTCCGGCATGGGCCAGTCCGTACGGTACTGGTTCCAGGAGGTGGTGATCATCTCCAGCGCACGGGTCTCATGGGGCTCGGACTCGGTGACGAACACCACCCCCGGCTTCACTGCGTCCATGGCCGCGCGGAAGGCCTCCGGCACCGTGTTCATGGTGTCGAAGAAAATGCCGTCCACGTCCAGCTCCCCGATCAGCGCCGCAATGCGCCAGGTGGTCTGGCTGTCGTTCTCCAGGGGCGAGCGGTCCCAGGGCTTGAAGGGCAGCAGCACCTTCACCCCCCGGGCGTGGGCCTGGGCGATCAGCGACCGTAGTTCGTCACGGCCGCCGGGGTAATCGTCGTAGAAGTCCCACTGGGTGCGGGCGTCCAGGCCCAGGCGGGGATATTCGTGCCAGAGCAGCAGCGCATCGTAGCCGCCGAAGGCCTCGCCCGCCTCCAGCAGCCGCGCCACATCGGGGCGGCCCGTTTTCTCGTCAAAGAATTCCCGGCTGAAGGCGTAGGTGAAGTGCATCAGCCCCACCTCCCGCGCCCAGTGCAGATCTTCCCGGGCGTATTGTCCCTGGGGTACCTTCGAGCGGATGACGTCCCGGAAGCGGGTGAAGCACTCCCGCCAGCCCTGCCGCAGGGGCCACAGGCGGATGTCCGCCGCCAGGACGGGCGCGTCGCTCAGGCGCAGGTGCAGCCGGTGATGCTCCATGTCCCCACGGGAAGCCACGTCGCACAGCTCGAGGTTCCGGCAGGGATCCCAGGTCAGGTTGGCGGCGTCCAGGGGGAAGTACGCCGCCAGGCCCCTGCCCGTGCCGTCCTCCAGGCAGTAGGGCGGCGGACAGAGCTTCTTCATCTGCAGGGCGGTAGCGCCGCTCTCCTTGGCCCAGATTTTTGCCGGAAAGCGCTCCGCCCCGCCGGGCAGGCGAAGCCCCGCCAGCCAGGGCAGATGCAGCGTCGCCCGGGCGGGAATCCCCTCCGGCCAGACCGCCGTCAGCGTGCAGGATACGCGGATCTCCCCTGCCACGGCCAGCAGATCCACCCTTGCCTGCAGCATGCCGCCCCTGCCCGTCAGGCTCAGCAGCTCCCAGCCATCGGCCCGGTCATGCCTTTCCGTCCAGGTCATGGCAGGCCCGGCCCATGTGCCCTGGCCCTCCAGCCAGACCTCCACGAGCGGCAGCGGCGCCTCCGTCAGCGGAAGGCCCGCCAGCGCGGCGGACAGGCAGCCGCCCGATACCGTCAGGGTCAGGTCGCCGCAGGTGATGCTGCTCATGTTATTCCGCCTCCTTCACGCACCGGAAGGACACCGTTGCCGCCCGGTTCAGGTTGCCCGCCAGCAGGGGCATCTTCCCGTGGCTCTGGTTGGGGTGACAGCCGCCCTCCATGTGCCAGAAGTGCTCCGCCCGGTAGTGACAGCCGCCCCGCAGCAGGGCGAAGCGGTGCATGCCGTCGTCCATGATCTCCCGCGTCCACTCCCAGGCGTTGCCGCACAGGTCCGCCACGCCGAAGGGACTCTCCCCCTGGGGGTAGCGGTTGACCGGGGTCAGGGCGGGGCTGTCGCCGTTGGCGCGGGCGCCGTCGAAGTCGTTGCCCCAGGGCCAGGTCAGGCGGTCGGGGCCCTCGGCGGCATACTGCCACTGGGCCTGGGTGGGCAGCTTCGCCCCCAGCCAGGATGCGTAGGCCGCCGCGTCCTCCGGGGAAACGTAGGTCACGGGCAGGTCAGCGTTGGCCTCCGTCAGGCCCCCGCGCAGCTGAAGCAGGAAGTTGTCCCCGTCCCCGGGATGATAGCCCGTCTCCCGGACAAAGGCCGCGTACTGGGCGTTGGTCACGGGGTAGCGCTGGATCTGATACGCGCCCAGCTCCACCACCACGGGGCCGTGCTCCGCCTGGCAGTCCCCCTCCATGATCCTGTGGCGGACGATGTAGAGCATCCTCGCCGGGGGAATGGGGATCCACTGGTTGTGCAGCATGGTATTCCGCATCCTTTCCGCAAAAACGCCGCGCCCCTGGGACGCGGCAGGATGATTACAGCAGCGCGGCGACCTCCGCCATGGCGGGGATGGAGCCTCCGGCCCCCGGGCGGGTGACCGCGATGGCCGAGGCCCGGGCCGCTGCCCGCAGCGCCTCCTCCACCGTGCCGCCCCCCAGCACCCCCTGGAAGAAGTAGCCCGTGAAGGTATCCCCGGCGGCGGTGGTGTCCACGGCCTGCACCGGGAAGGCCGGCTGGAAGCACCGGCGGGTTCTGTCGGCATACATGGCGCCCTGCACCCCCAGGGTCAGCACCACCCGGCAATCCGGGCAGCGGTTGAGCAGCGCGTCCAGCATGGCGTCGGGCTCCCGGCAGCCGGTCACGTCCTCGCCCTCCACCTCGTTGAGGATCAGCCAGTCCACCAGGGGCAGCAGGGGCGGCAGCGCGCCGCTCATGGGGGAGGGATTCAGGATCACCTGCATGCCCTTCGCCCTGGCCTGGCGGATGATTTCCTCCAGCAGGTTGATCTCGTTCTGCAACAGGATGCAGTCCCCCGCCCCGAAATCCGCCAGCGTAGCCCTGATGCTGTCCTCCGTCATCTGCTGATTGGCCCCGCCGTAGAGGACAATGGCGTTCTGCCCGTTTTCGTCCAGCTGGATGATGGCATGGCCCGTGGGCTCCTCCAGTACCCGCACCAGGGATGTGTCCACCCCGAAGGAGGCCAGGTAGTCCCGCAGGAACAGCCCGTCCCCGCCGATGGCCCCGGCGAAGCGCACGTCCATGCCCGCCCGGGCCAGGGCGATGGCCTGGTTCAGCCCCTTGCCGCCGGGGTTGCGCTGATACACGCTGGAGGCCAGCGTCTCCCCCGCCCGCACCAGATGGGGCATGCGGTACACATGGTCAATGTTCATGGAGCCGAATACAAGCATCTTCACGGCGTGTCACCTCATTCAGTTCTTTCGCCGGGCGGACAGCCAGGCGTACAGGCTGTCGTCCAGGTAAGCGTGGGCGTAGCAGTCGTGGCCCACGGCAGGATACAGCGTCAGGCGGAAATCCCCCGACGGGTTCAGCGCCAGCAGCTGCTCCATCCCCCGCAGGGCATGGTCGGGATCCACCGTCCGGTCGCTCAGCCCGTGGAAGAGCCACACCGGCGTATCCGCCAGGCCGCGCAAATCGTACAGGAACTGCTCCGGGTGATCCCACACCCCCGCCCGTCCGCAGCAGATCGCCACGGCGGCGAAGGTTCCCGGCATGGCACAGGCCAGCTTCCAGGCCCCGCGCCCACCCATGCTCAGGCCGGTCAGGTAGATACGGCTTTCGTCAATGGGGTAGGTACGCTGCATCTGCTGCATAAACACCTGCAGGCGCGCCATCTGCGTGTCGACCTCGTTCTCCTCCGCGTCCTCTACCCAGTGGGCCGTTTTCTCCACCTGGGGCGCGATGACGATCATGTCCGGCGCGCCGCCCGCCAGGATGTACTGGAAGGGTCCGTAGTCCGCGATGATGGATGGGTCGCTGCCCCGCTCGCCAATGCCATGGAGGAACAGGAGCATGGGGTAGGCGCGGCCTGGGTCGTAATGCGCCGGAAGGCTCAGCAGGTAGGGGTACTCCGCCTGCCCCGTCACCGCCCGGAACCGGCCTGATGTGTCCTTCAGGATGGTTTCCGGGGCCAGGGTGGCGCCGAAGGTCACCTCCGCGAAAAACTTTCCCTGCTCCCACCGCCAGGTGACCTGCCGGATGCCCGTACCCAGCTCCTGCCGGGCGCGGATGGCCAGGTTGTCCAGGGCGGACGCGCCGGGAATCTCCTGCTTAAAGGAGAGGATGGTGTCCATCACGCTCATGGTTGTTTCCTCCGCCCGGGCCATGCCCGCGCCCAACAGTATCAGCAGCGTCAGCAGGATTGCCAGCATCCGCCGCATGGTTCCTCGCCTCCCCTTAGGGAATGTCGATGGTCATCAGCGGCGCATGCTGCTGCGCGCCGTACACGTCCCTGTCCCCCACCGTGCCAGAGGACACCGTGCGCAGGTAGGTGATCTTGACCCCCATGGCCGCGTCGAAGAAGGCGAAGTCCGTGATGGCGTCCTCGGGGATCTGGTACAGCCGGGCGATGGTGGCCGGGGTGACGGCCCCGGAGGCCCGCATGCGCTCATAGGCCTCCCGGTTGTCAAAGAGGATGTCCAGCGTCACCGCGAAGGGGCCGCTGTTCTTGGAGCGCACCACATGCGCCATGTCGTAGAGCTTCACAGTCCCACCTCCCGCACCTCAATGGGGAACAGCCCGCAGGGATCATCCACCTGCATCAGGTGGTACACCGAGAACAGGTAGACCGCCCCAAAGGGCACGTCGCTGGGGGCGAAGGGGAAGGCCAGGTTCCCCGCGGTGGACTTGCGCCCGGGGTAGCCGAAGTGCAGGTAGCTGGAGCGCACCGTGGCGCAGATGGCGTTGGCCAGCTCCTGGCTCCCCGCCAGCACCTCGAACATCAGCCCGATCTCGTGGGGCAGGGTACGGTCGGGCTCCAGGGCGCCCATGACCCCGTCCAGGCCGTAGTGGTAGAAGTTGATCTCATAATCCGCCGGGTCGATTTCAGCATAGTACGCCCGCACCTGGCGGCGCACCTCCTGCTCCACCTCGTCCAGCTGGCCAATCAGCAGCGGATCCCGGATGCCCGCCAGCACGAAGGTGCGGTAGGCCTTCAGCCTCGCGCCCTCCAGCTTGATGGTGTAGGGATTCCGCTGCAGCCTGCTGCCCTCCACCCGCACCCGGCCATGGCCCAGGTCGGTGAAGCGGCAGCGCTCCAGATCCAGGGTGATCCCCGGCCCCTTGAGGATGTAGGGATGATCCTTCTCATAGAAGGTGTGGGCCGCCACGGACACCGGCGTGCAGGCGCGGCTTTCGTCCGCCGGCCAGACCTCGAAGCCCGTGTCGTCCAGCATGCCCAGCATGCAGTCCTTGGTGGTGCCGGGCTCGGCGCACAGCGCGCCGCACTCCAGGATCTTCCCCAGGTGATAGGCAAGGGCCGGGTCATGCCCCCGGGCGATGCCCACCGCCGCAAAGGGCGCGGGGTCGTAGGCCCTGCCGCACAGGATGATCTGCGCGCCGGTCTGCATGGCCTGCAAGATGGGCTCCGCGCCCATCTGGGCCACCACGCCGGTGGTCGCCGCCAGGGACTCCTCCGTCAGGTCCGGCACGTTGGGGGACATCTTCGTCACCTTGTCCCGGGCCATGGCCTCCAGGATGGCCTCGTTGGGGATGTCCGCCCAGATGATGGCCAGCTTCGGGTGCCAGTCCATCTCCCGGGCCAGCTCGTCGATGATGTCCAGCGTCCAGTTGACGTGCTTTTTCGCCCCGGAGCCCCCCGCCGAGCCGATCAGCAGGGGGATGCTCAGCGTCCGTGCCCCCTCCATCAGCAGCTTCAGATCCTTCCTGCAGGCCATGCGGCTGACGATGGCCGTGCCTGCGCCCAGCTTGTGGGGGCCCGCGTCGGTGCTGCCCGCATCCACCACGATGGCGTCGGGCTGCTGGCTCAATGCGCTGTGGAAGGAGGCCTCCGGGAAGCCGTAGCCCAGGATGCCGCAGGGAGAGAGAATGGTTGTCCGCATGGCGTTACACCCCCTTGACCCGGATGCGCTCGATCAGCGCGGTGCTGCCGCTGCGCACCGCCACGCCCACCTCGCCGCTGAGGTAGGGACGATCCTCGTCCACACAGCTGACGGTGGTACCGGCGCAGCGGGCCTCCAGGCGGTTGCCGCGCACGCTGACGGCAATGGTCAGCTTCTCCCCGTTGCGGATGGGGCAGGGCACCTGCGCCAGGGTGGTATAGCCGTTGTCGTTCTTCTGGATGCACAGCATGCCGTTCACAACCCCGGCGGCATAGCTGCGGATGGCCCCCTGCACCCGGAACAGCGCCAGATGCTCGCTGCCGCACTCCGGGGTCAGGGTGAAGGCCGCGTCATAGTCCCGCCAGCTGTGGCAGCCGGTGTACCACTCGCCCTCGTCCTCGCAGGCGATGTGCAGGCAGCCGTCCCGCATGTCCGCCTGACCCTTCATGCGGGCCATCTGCGTGATGTCGGTGTGGCGCTCGCTCCAGACCTCGGCCTTCTCGTTGCGGAAGTCCACGGAGTAATCCGGCTGGCCGGAGAATTCCAGATCGTCAATGTACGCCACCAGCTGGTAGCCCTTCTTGACCTTCTCGTCCGGGGTCCAGAAGCACACGCCCGCCTCGTCGATCAGCCCGCCCTCCATGGCCGGGGCGGTCACGGACACCTCGTGCCACACGCCGCGCTCCAGCCGCACTTTTTCGCCGTAGACAGTGCGGTTGGCCCGGCTGTCCCGCACATAGGCGCAGCCCCAGGTGTCGCTGCCGAAGGCGGGCACGCAGACAGCCGCATGCACCGTCTGCCCGGGATAGAACACAGGGGAGAAGCACGGGTCGTAGCGGGAGTCGGAGAAGTCCTCCTTCCAGTAGTAGGTCTTGCGGTAGACGAAGAACTCCTGCCCCGGCTGCAGCCTGGTGGCAAAGAGCTTCAGGCACCTTTTGCCGGTGTAGGCGGCCTCGTCGGTATTGATGAGGTGGGCGGTGTTGGAGGGGCCGTCGGAGCGCACGTACAGGGCGTGGGTGCTCTTTGGGAACTCGAAGTGGCACGCATGGCTGCGGGTGGTGAGGATCTCCTGCCAGCCCTCGGGCATGTCCTCCCCCGCCAGCTGATAGGCCAGCCGGGCGATGTAGCAGGCCCCGTAGGGGATGTCGGTGATGTTCATGTCCCCCAGCACGCCGGAGCGGATGCACAGGTCGTTCACCGGGCGGATCCACTTTTCCGTGTCGATGGCGTCAATGCCGCACAATACGCCCATGATGGTGGCCACGTTGCCCACGTTGCAGTCCGTGTCCCAGCCGCACATGTTGCAGATATTCAGCGTGTCGTCAAAGTCGCCGTTGCCGTAGACCATGGCCAGGGCCATCACCGCGGCGTTGGGGATGATGTGGCACACGCCGGGATAGCGGTCGTAGCCGAAGTTGTCATGGACATAGCGGAAGCAGTCCCGCCAGTGGGAGCCAGGGTGATCGTCATGGAAGGCCATGACCGCCCGCACCGCCCGGGTGTACTCGCAGTCGGCGGGGATATAGGACAGGGCGATCTCCATGACCCTGCGCACGTCCCGCTCCACAAAGGCCGCGCTGATGGCGCAGGCCACGTACACGCCGCCGTAGACGCCGTTGCCGTCATGGGTGACGGAGGCCGCCTTGGCCGCCAGCTCCGCCGCCAGGGCAGGATTCCCCGGGGCCACCAGCCCCCAGGTGTCGATGAAGATCTGCCCGCCGATCTGCTCCGCCGTGGCAATGCCGTTCACTTCAATGGAGCCGCTGGCGGGGGCCTTGATCCCCCGGCGCAGGTTCAGGTAGGCGGTATGCTCGGTGGACACGCCGTAGCCGCCCCACCAGAAGAACCCGTGTTCATAGGGGGCGTAGTTCAGCAGCGCCTCGCCCACATCCTGGGCGGTGAGGGTATCGCCCCGCTTGTCCTCCAGCGCCCGGAGGAAGTACAGGGGGCCGTTGCTGTCGTCATCCGCGGCGAAGTTCTTGTACTGGGCGGGGTAACAGGTCAGCTCCCCGAACAGCTCCTGAATCCGGGCATAATCCCAGCCCTCCACCGCCGCGCCCAGCCGGATGCCGATGATCTTCGCCAGCCACCCGGCGTACACGCGCTCCAGATAATCCGCAGGAATTTTCGCCATCTTGTGTCACCTCATGTTCGTCAGATCTCGATACTCATCCCGTCATAGGCCGCGATAAAGCCCTCCCCTGCCACCAGGGGCGCGTACACCGAATGGGGCGGGGTATAGTGGGGGCAGAAGTGGGACAGGATGCAGGGCGTATCCTCGCCGATGCAGCCGTTTTCCAGCAGGAAGCGCCGCAGCGTCCGGTTCTTGCGCAGGTTCATGTGGCCCTGTCCCGTGGGCCGGGGCAGGTCGTCGTCCGGGCAGGGGCGCAGGCCGAAGGTGCCCTCCATCACCACGCAGTCGAGCTTCTCACGGGCCAGCAGCGCCAGCTGATCCTCGTCATAGCCGCCGGTATCCAGGGCGTAGAGCAGGGTCTTCCCGCCCCGGCGGAGGATGTAGCTGTGGGTCATGCCGGGCTCGTCCCCGTGGTTGGCCCGGACGGGCAGGAAGGAGAAATCCTCCCAGCGCTCCTCCCGGCCCTCCTCCGTCAGCGCAAAGCGCAAGTCATAGGCCGCGGAGGCCAGCCGCTCCGGCGGAAGCACCTGCTCCAGCGCCTCCTGCACAAACCGATTGCCGTGGATGACCAGCTCCGGCCCCCGGCTGTAGCGGGCCGACCACACCATCGACGCGGGATCGAAGGGCGGAACCCCCGTCCGGCCCGCCCGCCGCCACCGCAGCCTGTCCGGCGCGAAATGATCCGGATGCGCGTGGGTCACCAGCACATGACGCACCCCGGCCAGGGAAATCCCCAGCCGGGCCGCCACATGCTCGCAGGTACCGTTCATGTCCATGAGAATATCCCCGTCCACCAGGGCGGAGCTGTTGGCGCGGATGCTTTTCCCGCCCTCCTGCCGGGCCTGCGTGCAGTGGGGACAGTCGCAGAAGGGCGCGGGGTACATTTCCGCCGAGCCCGTCCCCAGGAAGGTCATCTTCATCTCCGCACCAGCTCCGCCAGCTGCTCCGCCTTTTCGAACAGATCGATTCCCTTGGTGAACTGCAGGCACGTTCCCGAGGGATAGCGGGTGTGCTCCAGCCAGTAAGGCGGAATGGCGGACGCCCCGTAGCGCGCGCCCAGGATGCACCCCACCACCGCGCCGATGGTGTCCGCATCCCGGCCGAAGTTGGAGGCCAGCAGCACGCCGCCCTTGAAGGTGTCATGCTTGAGCCGCAGGCAGCCGAAGGCCTCGGCAATGGCCTCGGGGGTCGCCGCCCGGTAGGAGCAGAACAGCTGGTTGTGCAGCTCCATCCACGCGTCGGCAATGTCGCCCCTGGCCTCGTCCACCACACGGTAGGCGATCTTCATCCGGGCATACAGCCAGGAGTCCTCCGGCGCGCAGCGCAGTACCTCCTCGAAGATCGCCTCGAAGGGCGCGTCCACCATAGCCATGGCCACCGCCACCGCCACCATCTGCGCGCCCCAGATGCCGTCCCGGCTGTGGCTGATCTCCGCGTCGATGCGGCACAGCTCCCGGGCCTTGTCCGGGTCGCCGGCACAGTAAATGCCGATGGGGCCGCAGCGCATGGCCGCGCCGTCGCTGATGGTATGCGTGCCGAACATGCCGGACTGGGGCGCGTGCAGGCCGTTGCGCAGGTTGTTGGCCGCGTCCATCTCGCTCACGCCGCCCCGGCGCAGCTCGTCCTGCACCACCACGTGCTTCTTCCACATCCGCTCCACGTCCGCGGCGGTGAAATCACCCCCGCAGGAGATGATGGTCTCTGCCACCAGCAGGGCGAACTCCGTATCGTCCGTGCTCCAGCTTTCGCCCTTGTGGAAGTCCGTGGTGAAGCCGTAGTCCCGCTGATAATCCGGCTTGCGGGCCGCATCGCCAAAGGAATCGCCGATGGCCAGGCCGCACAGCGCGCCCCGGGCCTTGTCGGAGAGCAGAGCATGATCCTGCCGGAGCATGTCACGGGTCATCATTTGCATCCCTCCATCTGATATATTGGCGCATAAAGCCCCAACCGCCTTTCCAGGAAAACCGCGACACCGTCGCAGTCGTTGCTTTCGGTGATCTCGTCGGCGGCAGCTAGGGTGATCTCGTCGGCGTTGCCCAAGGCCACGCCATAGCCGCAGACCCGGAAGAAATCCACGTCGCAGCTCTCATCCCCGAAGGCCGCCGCCTGCCCGGGCGCAAGCCCCAGCAGCTTCATGATCCGGCGCATGCCCGCGCCCTTGTTCACGCCCCGGGCGCTGAAGTTGCACCACCGGTCGCCCACTGCCTGGGACAGGGCGCATCCCGCCTCCGCCGCCAGAGCCCGGGCCGTTTTCTGCGGCAGATCCCACGCGCACAGATGCTCCGCCCGGCTGAGGATGGGTGCGTTCCTGTCCAGCAGCTGCTGCCCGGGCCCGGGATCCGTCTGATAGAACGGCCCGTCCGGGGGCTGCCAGCGCAGCCGGGAGGCCTCCCCCGCGCCCCGCAGCACCTTCGTGGCCGTCTCCGGGGCCATGCACCGGCGATAGACCGTCTCCCCCCGCAGCAGGATGTGCGCGCCATAGGCCAGCGCCGCTGCATCCGGCCGGAGCTGCTCCAGGTAGGGCCTGGCCGAGGCCTCGCTCCGCCCGGTGACGAAGGCCAGCAGGATCCCCCTGCTGCGGCAGGCTTCCAGCGCCCGCAGCGTCCGCGGGGAAATGTCCTTTTCGCGGTTGAGCAGCGTACCGTCCAGATCCACCGCGATCAGGCGAAGGTCAGCGGGAAAGCGGGCCATGGCGTTATCTCCTTGCGTACACACAGTATACCGGAGCGGCGGGCTTGCCGCCGCCCCGGAGCATGGGATCCGTTGCTCAGTTCAGGATGGTCGCGGCGTACTGGGCCACATCCGCGCCGCCGTAGCTGTTCCAGGTGTCCACGAAGGTCTGCCAGTCGGCGTCGGTCTTCTCGCCCAGGATGTACTGGGTGGCGAACTCCTGCCACAGGGATTCGCAGGCCGTCCAGGCGGTGGCGTACTCCTCGGGAATCACGAAGTCATTGTCCGCGCGGCCAAACTCCTTCACCATCGCCAGGGACTGGAAGGACGCATCGGGCCAGAAGGGCACGCCGGTGGTCACGGCCTGCACGTCCACGTTGCCGAACACGTCGGCGTCAAAGATGCGGTAGATGTTCATCTCGGAGGAGTTGTGCAGCAGGTTGTAGGTGCCGTCCTCGTTCAGGGTGTAGTCCACGCCCTCCAGGCCGAACAGGTCGATCTTGCGGCCCTCGTCGCTCATCATGTAGTCCAGCACGGCAAAGGCCTTGTCCACATGCTTGGAGGAGGAAGAAACGCACCAGCCGCGGTCAAAGCGGGTGGAGGTGATCTTGTACTGCTGCTCGCCCGCGTCGGAAACCATGGGCGGCAGGATGGTGATGTGGGCGCCCTCGCCGTAGTTGGCCACGGTGTTGCTGTCGTAGTAGACGGTGTAGGCGCCGCCCTTCATGGCGATGCCGGCCACCTTGCCGGTGTACAGGGCGTTCTCCATGCTCTCCCAGTTGTCGGTGGCGAAGTTGGCATGCAGCACGCCGTCCACGTACAGCTGCCGCCACCACTTCAGCTCATCCAGGAAGTTGTCGCTGACGCGGCTGTAGAGGTAGCTGCCGTCATCCTGCTTCATCCAGGTATTGGTGATGCCGAAGCCGGAGTCCGTGCCGGTGTTGAACAGGTAGGCGATGCCCTGGGTGGTCAGCGCGCCCTCATAGCCCTGGGCCTTGATTTCGCTCAGCAGCTGGGTGTAGGCGGCCTGGTCGGGCTTCTCCAGGAAGGCGGCGTAGCTGGGGCAGGCCTCCAGCACGTCCGTGCGGAACTGCAGGCACATGTTCACCGAGGAGGGCCACAGCTGGTAGGGGCAGGATTCAAACTGCGCCTCCAGGATGGGGTTGCCCTCCATCGCGGGCTTGAGGTAGGTGGAGGAGGCCACCAGGTCGGTCATGTCCACCAGGGTGTCCATGGAGCCCAGGTAGGCCGCGTTGATGGCCGTGCCCTGGATGTAGATCAGGTCATAGACCTCCTCGGGATCCCAGGTCAGCAGCATGTTGTTCACGAAGTCCGGGTAGCCGGAGGACGCCTGGCCGATCCACTCCAGGCGCACGTTCAGCGCGGCCTCGAGCTTCTCATTCAGCGCGTCGATGAAGTCCTGATAGGCGGAGACGTCGCTGGTGCGGGCCAGCACCTTCAGGGTGACGACCTCCTCCTGGGCAAATGCGGGGCCGCACAGACCCAGCGCCAGTGTCAGGGCAAGCAGGATAGCCAGAGCCTTTTTCATGGGGATACCTCCTGTTGTTGTTTTTTCCGCCACGATGCAACCGCTTGTCCTGCGGGCGCCCCCACGGCAGAGGCGGAGTATCCGCCGCTTCACGCCCGCGCGGTTATGGCACAGGGGGAGATTATTCCTTCACGCCGCCCACCAGCACACCGCTGGTGAAATATTTCAGGATCGTGGGGTACAGGCACAGAAGCGGGATGATGCTGATGAAGATGGTGGCGTTCTGCAGGGCGGTCAGGTTCAGGTCGCGGAACATGGCGTAGAGGTTCTCGTTGCCCAGCTCCGAGGAGTTGTTGTTCACCACGAACTCCCGCAGGTACACCTGCAGAACCCGCATCCCCGGGTCGGTCAGGAACACGCCGCTGGCGAAGTATTCGTTCCACTTGGGCACCACGTAGAACAGCATGATGGTGATGATGGGCACCTTGTTCAGCGGCAGGAAGATGCGGAACAGGAGCGTCCAGTCCCCCGCGCCGTCCACCCGGGCCGCGTCCAGAATGGCCTGGGGCGTCTCCTGGAAGAAGCGCATCAGCAGAATCATGTTGTACACGCTCACGCACCCGTAGACGATCATGCTCCAGTAGGTGTTGAGCATCCGGTAGCCCTTCATCACCAGGTACCACTGCAATATCGGCGCGGAGAGCACCATCATCGCCGTGAAGAAGAACATCAGGATGCGCTTGCCCGGCAGCCCCGGCCGCGTCAGCGCGTAGGCGCTGGAGCAGGTCAGCAGCACGCTCAGGGCCGTGCCGCCCACGGTGATGATCAGCGAATTCTTCAGCGCGTTCCAGATGGCGGGGGTGCCCAGCACGCACAGGTAGTGCACCAGGGAGAATTCCTCCGGCCAGATCTGGAAGCCGCTCATGCGGCTCACCGCCTGGGGCGCGCAGAAGGACTTGGCCACCAGGTTGAGCATCGGCACCACAATCACCAGGGACAGCACGATCATGAACAGGTACACCAGCGCCATACCCACGCTGGGCCTGCGGCGGGCGCGCCTGCGGCCTTCCGTTGCTTCACTCATTGCTCACGCGCCTCCTTTACAGTGCGCTCTCGCTGTCCAGTCTGCCCGAGCCCCACCGGGCCAGGGTGATGAACGCAAGGCCCACCACGCTCTTGAACAGGCCTGCCGCCGTGGCGAAGGAATAGCTGCCGTTGACCAGGCCCACCCGGTAGACGTAGGTGTCCAGCACCTCGATGTAGTTCTGCACCGCCGGGTTCTGGAACACCAGGATCTGATCCACGCCCGCATCCAGGATGGAGCCGCAGTTGAGGATCAGGATGGTGGCCATGGTGGGCACCAGCGCCGGGAGAATGATGTGCAGGATGATCTGCATCCGGGAGGCGCCGTCCACGGTGGCGGCGTCAAACAGGGTGGTGTCGATGGCGAGAATCGCCGCCAGGTAGATAATGGAGTCCCAGCCGATGCCACGCCACAGGGACGACGCGCCGATGACCCCCACGATGGTATCGCTGCGCAGGAGCAGGTTCTTGTACTCGATACCCAGCAGGCTGTAGATGCCGTTGAGCATGCCGCCGTAGTCCAGCGCGCCCTTCCAGATGCCGTAGATCACCACCCAGGACAGGAAGTGCGGCAGGTAGGACACCACCTGCACCGTCTTGCGGAAGCCGCTGCGGCGCACCTCGTGCTGCATCAGGGCGAACACCACCGGGAAGAACCAGTTCAGCAGCGTGCGCATGAGGCTGATCTTCACAGTGTTGAGGATGATGGTGCCGAAGGTCGGGGAGGAGAACACCTGCTGGAAATACTTCAGCCCCGCCCACACGTCCTCGCCCCTGGGCCTGTAGTCGAAGAAGGCCAGCTTCATGCCCCACACGGCCCGGCACTTGAACAGCACAAAGTACAGCACCGTGGGCAGCAGCATCAGGTAAATCACGCGGTAATCCCAGATGCGTTTCAGCAGCGGCTTGCCATGGGTCCGCACCCCGGCGGCCTTGGCGTTTTGGGTCATGGGCGCTCATCTCCTGTTCGGGCAGGTCAGGTGGGTCGGGTGGTATCGCGCAGCACCAGCGCGGAGGAAACGGTCATCCGGCGGATGGGCAGCTCCTCGCCCTCGATGGCGGCGATGAGCATCCGGGCCGCCTGGGCTGCAATGTCGTAATGGGGCTTGGACACGGTGGACAGCCTGGGCTCGTAGATCTCGCTGAGCTCAATGTTGTCAAAGCCGATGACCTCGATGTCCTCGGGCACCCGCAGCCCCCTGGCGTGCAGGGCCTTGACCGCGCCGATGGCGATCAGGTCGCTGCCGGTGACCACGGCGGTGAACTTCGCCCCCTCCTCCATCAGGCTGGTCACCATGTCGTAGCCGTACTGGATGGAGAACTCCCCGTGGAACATCAGCCCCGGCTGAATGGGCAGCTCCGCATCCTGCAGGGCGTGGCGGTAGCCCCGGGTGCGGTAGATGGGGCCGGAGGCCTCCGCCGTGCCGTCCAGGTAGAGGATGTCCCGGTGGCCGTGGCGCACCATGAAGGTGGTGGAATCGTACATGCCCCGCTCATTGTCGCCGGTGATGATGGCGTCGGCGTAGCTGCTGTCGAAGGTGCGGCCGATCATCACCAGGGGCGTGCCGTATGATCGGAATTCCTTCAGGAAGGCCTCGTTGCTCACGCCCGAGCAGAGGATCACCCCGTCCACCCGGTTGTCCACCATGGTGAGCATCTGCCGCTTCTCCCGCTCCGGGTCGGAGTCGGAGTTGAAGAGCATCATGGCGTAGCCCCGGCTGCTGATATAATCGTCGATCCCCCGCAGCATCTGCGGATAAAACAGGTTGGACACGTCCGGGATGATCACCCCGATAATGTTGGAGTGGGACAGGGCGATGCTCCTGGCCAGCTGGCTGGGCCGGTAGTTCATCTCCTCCATCACCGCCAGGATCTTTTCCCTTGTCTTCTGGCTGACGCCGCTGGTTTTGTTGTTCATCACGCGGGAGACGGTGGTGGTGGACACCCCTGCCCGCCGGGCAACGTCTGAAATGCTGCACTTCACGGCAGTCGCTCCCTTTATCATGTGTTTTCTGGTCTGGTTAACCGTTTTCTGTTTCCATCATAACACCGTGCCTTACGGGTTGTCAATACTTTTCCCGGCCTGCGGGTCAATTTTTTCTTGCATCCTGCAGAAAGTCAGCCATGAGGCGGCTTTTCTCCATAATATATGCAGGAAATCCGCCCCGCAGACTTCAGCTTCTCCCCGCACTCTTTCGGCTTCATGTGGTTTCTGGCGATGTTAACCGCTTGCGTAACCCATGCCATTTTCCCTCCCGGGCACAAAAAACGGAGCCCGGCATATCCGGGCCCCGCAGGGATGCTGTGTGCTTTGTCAGGGTGCTGCCGCTCAGCGCAGGGCAGGCAGGCTGGCCGCCGCCACGGACTGGCCCACCCGGCGGCTCTTCTCATCGGGGATGTGCAGCTCAATCTCCTTCGCCAGGCAGGGGAACTCCTCGTCCAGCACCTGCCGGGCCTTTTCCAGCAGCAGCGCGCCGCCCTCGCCGGAGGTCACGCGGCCCATGATCAGCACATGGTGGATATCATAGAACCGGGCATAGTAGGCGATGGCGTAGCCGAAGTACACGCCGATGCTCTCGTAGATCTTCGCGGCCATGGGGTTGCCCGCGGCCATCTCCTTCTGCACCACCTTCAGCTTCTCGGCGGGGGACAGGCTCTCGTCCAGGTGAATGCCCGCAGCGGGGGCCAGCTTGATCACCGCATCCTGGGAGAAATACTTCACACCGCAGCCGTAGTCGCCGCTCCACTCGTCCACCATGGCGTCCTTGCACGCATCCACCGGGACGAAGGCCAGCTCGTTCAGCCAGCCCAGGATGTTCATGTCCTTGTCCACAAAGCCCGCGGCCTCGCTGGTGCCCATGGCGATGCCCAGGACGTTTCCGCAGTTCAGATCCATGGCCCCGGCCAGGGCGGTCACGTCGCCGTCGTTGGCCACCTCGATGGGGATGTTCTCCCCCAGCTCCTTCGCCACGTCCAGGTACATGGTCTTGACGTGCCTGTTGAAGTCCCCCTTGCCCACCTTCAGGAACAGGGAGGCCACCATGATCCTGTTGTCAATGTACACGCCCGCGCTGGACACACCGATGGCGTCCACCCGGGGCATATGGGAGGCGGCGGTCTTCATGGCCTGGAGGATACCGTCGTAGTGGTACTGGGGGTCGGACTGCAGCTTGGGGAACCACACGACCTCCTCGCTGTAGACGCTCTCGCCGTTCACCACCGCGGAGACCTTCCGGTCGCTGCCGCCCGCGTCAAAGCCGATGCGACACCCGTCCAGGTGACGGCCCACACTGCTGGCGGCCTGGCGGCGCACGGCCACCGTGGCGGGATCCTCGGCGTAATGCACCTCGAAGGGCCGTTCATACACCGTGGCCATGAAGTCCGCGTCAAAGGCCCGGGAGCCGCCGGGGGCATAGGCGGCCTTCAGGTGCTCGTACACCACCCGGGAGCCGGATACCGTCAGCTTCCAGCCGCCCCGGCACCAGAGCAGGGTCTTCACCAGACGATCCAGCAGGTCCACCGTGGTGGCATCGTCCGCGCCGTCGGGCAGGATGTCCATGCGGTAGTAGTCGCAGTAGCCCTGGTTGCGCTCCACGTTGACCACGAAGTCGGCCTTGCTTTCCGCCGCAGCCACCCGCCGCTCATAATCCCGCAGCATGACGGACATGGGCATGAATTGCGGATCCAGGGGCGCCTTGATCTTCAGTTCCATCTTTCTCATCCTCCCGGAAATTATCGTTCATAACGGCACACGCCGCGCACATAGGTTTTCAGCACCCGGCAGTCTTCGTCCATCAGCACGATGTCCGCATCCTTGCCGCTGTCCAGCGAGCCCTTGCGCGCCGCCACCCCGGCGGACTGTGCCGCGTTCAGGCTGGCCGCCCGCACCGCCTTCCACATGGGGATGGAGGCATGGTCGCGGAAGTTGCGCACGGCATCGTTGAGCTTCAGCACGCTGCCGGCGATGGTGCCGTCGGCAAGGCGGCACTCGATGCCCTTGACGAAGATGGGCTGCCCGCCCAGGGTGTACTCGCCGTCCTCCAGACCCCCGGCCCGGGTGCAGTCGGTGATCAGCACCAGGTGATCGTCCTTGGCCCGGTCCATCAGCGTGAACACGCCCGGATGCACATGGAAGGTGTCGGCAATCAGCTCGCAGTACACGTTCTGGGTCAGCGCCGCGCCTACCACGCCGGGATCCCGGTGATGCAGGGGCGTCTGGGCGTTGAAGGTATGGGTCACGCGGCTGGCCCCCAGGCCGATGGCCTCCAGGGCGCAGTCGAAGCTGGCGCTGGTGTGGCCGATGGACAGGAGGATGTCGCTCTCCTGCCTCAGCGTCCGGGTGAAGTCCAGGCCGCCCTCCATTTCCGGGGAGTAGGTGATCACCCGGATCACATCCCTGTAGGGCAGCACCTTCGCAGGGTCAGGGGGCAGAATGGCGGAGGCCGCCTGGGCGCCCTTGCGGGCCGGGTTGATGAAGGGGCCTTCCGCGTGGCAGCCGAGGATCTCCGCGCCGGGGAAGTCCGGCCGGAGGCTTTCCTCCTGAAGCTGCCGCAGCTGCCGGAACACCGTCTCCAGGATGTCCCAGTCCACGGTCATGGTGGTGGGCAGGAAGGAGGTCACGCCGTTGGCCAGCACGCCCGCGGCCATCCTGCGTACGCCGTCCATGTCCCCGTCGGAGGTGTCGGCCCCCAGGTAGCCGTGAATGTGCACATCCACCAGGCCCGGGCAGACATACGCCCCCGCCGCGTCGATAATCTCCTCCGCCTCCCTGCGGGCGACGGTTTCCTCCACAACCCCGGCGATCCTGTCGTCAAACAGCAGCGCCTTGCCCGAAACCTCCCTGTCCGAAAGAAGAATCCGGCCGTTGACAATGGCTTTCATACAGGCGTTCACTCCTTTGTCTATCCGATTGTTGGCTTATAATACAACACTGGTTTTATTATACGCTGACAGGCGGCTTCTTGCAAGGGGCAAACCCTTGCTTTTCATGGAAATATGCAAAATTTGCGCCTGCCGCACCAGAAGACAGACGATCCAATACAACTTGTTTTCTCCCCCGCCGGTCGCGCCTGATGCGGCCCATCTTGCCAAGGCCGGGGAAATCCTGTATAATTGGTAAAAAATCAGAGCGTTCCCATTCGGCCCCTTCCGGGCGTGAAAGGAAGTGTACCCCCTATGGCATGGTGGGAAATCGGCCTGCGGCTGCTGCTGGCTGTGGCGGCAGGCTGCGTCATCGGCATTGAGCGCGAGCACAAAAACCGCCCCGCCGGCATGCGCACCCATGTGCTGGTGTGCGTGGGCGCGGCGCTGATCGCCGTCATTGACAGCCTCAACGCCATCGCCACCCTGTCGGTGAACCTGGAGCATACCTCCACCGGCGTGGCCATCAGCATGGGCCGCATGAGCGCCCAGGTCATCAGCGGCGTGGGCTTCCTGGGGGCGGGCACCATCTTCATGGCCCAGAAGAAGATCTCCGGCCTGACCACCGCCGCCTCCCTGTGGTGCACAGCCTGCCTGGGCCTGGCGGCAGGCATGGGCTATTACGGTCTGGCCACGGCGGGCTGCGGCGTGGTCATCGTCACCCTGACGCTGATGCAGCGGGTGGTGCACGTGAACCAGATCAAGCACCTGGAGGTCAAGTACGTCCGCCGGGCGGCCACCCAGGCCTTCATCAACGCCTACTTCGAGGAGATGGGCGTGAAGGTGCTGGACGTGGACTTCCACGTGGAAAACAAGGGCAAGGACAAGCTCTACACCAACCTGTACACCCTCGACCTGCCCGCCCGCACCTCCTACCGGGATATTGTGCTTCGGCTGTCGGAGTACGAGAACATCGAGGGCATCCGTACCCGCAATGTATAACGCACGCAGGAGCGATGACGCCATGACGCACGAGGAAATCCGGGCCGGATTGGCCCCCGTCCGCTGCTTTCTGCTGGACATGGACGGCACCTTCTACCTGGGGGACAGGCTCATTGACGGTTCGCTGGAGTTTCTCTCCGCCCTGGAGCAAACGGGCCGCACCGCCCGCTTCCTGACCAACAATTCCAGCAAGTCCGCCCAGGTGTACGCGGAGAAGCTCCGCCGCCTGGGCGTGCCGGAGCAGTACCGGGACGTGATATCCTCTGGCCATGCCGCGGCGCACTACTGCATGCGGCATTTCCCGGGGCAGAGGGGCTTCCTCATGGGCAACCCCATGCTGGCCGAGGAGCTGACCGGCATGGGCCTCCTGCTCACGGAGGACGCGGACGCGGACTACGTGCTGGCAGCCTTCGACACCACGCTGACCTACGACAGGCTGTGCCTCGTCTGCGACCTGATCCGCGCGGGAAAGCCCTACATCGCCACCCACCCGGACTTCAACTGTCCCACGGAGACGGTCTTTGTCCCCGACCTGGGGGCCATGATGGCGCTGATCGAGGCCAGCACAGGCCGCAGGCCGGACGTGGTGCTGGGCAAGCCCAACCGGGGCATTGTGGACGAGGCCCTGGCGCGCACGGGCTTCACCCTGCAGGAGATGGCCATGGTGGGCGACCGGCTCTACACGGACGTGGCCACCGGCGTGAACCACGGCATGCCGGGCATCCTGGTGCTGTCAGGGGAAGCCACCATGGCGGATGTGGCCGCATCGACGGTCAAGCCGGATCTTGTTTTCGGCAAACTGGCAGATATGATCCCCTATTTATAATTATAACAACTGCAAGGGATCGCGCCAGCGAAAACGGGTCAAGGGGTGAAACCCCTTGCGCAGGTGCAGGGGCGGCGTTAGCCCCTGCGCAGGTCCGGGCGGCAGCCCGGGCGCAACGGAAAAGAAAAGGAAAAAGGAACGGAAAGAAGCCAGAGTTTCCGAGCAGGCGACGAAGTTCGCCCGCGTTGGAAACGGCAGATTCGCGCTGCTGCATCGCAGCGACCGCTTCCGCCGGGCCATGCGGGGCGACGGGAGAACGACCTCATCCGACCTCGCTGCGCTCGACCACCTTCCCCAAAGGGGAAGGCTTTATGCTCCGCTGCAGGCCGTTCGCAACGGAAACGGCACCTTCGCGCTGCTGCATCGCAGCGACCACATCCGCCGGGCCATGCGAGGGACGGGAGAACGACCTCATCCGGCCTCGCTGCGCTCGGCCACCTTCCCCAACGGGGAAGGCTTTATGCTCCGCTGCAGGCCGCCCGCAACGGAAACGGCAGATTCGCGCTGCTGCATCGCAGCGACCACATCCGCCGGGCCATGCGAGGGACGGGAGAACGACCTCATCCGACCTCGCTGCGCTCGGCCACCTTCCCCAAAGGGGAAGGCTTTATGCTCCGCTGCAGGCCGCCCGCGCCCCAAAAACAACACATCCGCACAACCGCAATCAAACGCGCCAGCGGCCACTCCGGCCGCTCTTTTCATGCGCCACGGCAGGCCGTCACTTCCCCTTGCTCACCAGATAGGTGCCGTACTGCACCAGAATCCCCAGCCGGGTCTCCTCGCCCTTGTCCGTCTGTACCTGCGCAGGGCCCGTCACCGTGCCGTAAATCGTGATCACCATGCCCTCGCTGATCTGATCCTGCCCGTAGCCGTACAGGGTCAGGTACAGGGGCGTTTTGGCGTAGCCGGAGCCGGAGGGCGGATTGTACGCGCACAGGATCCCCAGCCCCTGCTCCGTGTAGGTGACCTCCTTCACCTTCACGCTGATCTTCACCTTCTCGCCCACGTAGGCAGCGGGATCTTTCGCCATCTCGCCAATGGTGCGCTTCGTCAGGTTCTTCGAGAAGGCCTTCACGCCCTCCCGGAAGGTCTCGTACTCCGTGGCGAAGTACAGGCGCAGCTGCGCGTCGTCCTTGCCCACACCCATGGCGGTGACCGTCAGCTGATGCTCCTGGTCGTCCATCACATCAAAGGTGTGGGTGAAGAAGCCCCGCTCGTCCGCCACCAGATCCACGGGATATTCCCTGTCCAGCTGCACAATGACCTCCGCCCCCGGGTCGGTCTCACCGGACACCGTCTGCGGCCCCGCCTCCGCCAGTGTTTCCGGCATCTCGGTCAGGTTCAGCGGCGTGCGGCTGGCGCTGGCGTTGAGGGTGTAACGCTCCACCCGGTCGGTGTTCTTTGTGTGGCTGGTGACGATCTCCACCTCATAGTCCCCCGGCTCGGGCAAATTCAGCGTGAGGGAGAAATCCCCGTCCTTGTCCACCTTCACCGGCACATTTTCGCCGTTCAGGGCAGCGGTCATCCGGCTGCCGGCGCGCACCTTGCCGGTGATCCTCGTCTCCCCCACGTCCACCTGCACGGGGAAGGGCTTGTCCAGCGCGTAGGAGGGCATGGGCGGCAGCATGTCGCCCTTGTAGACCACCTTGTCCATGGGGCAGTACTGGCTGATGCGGTCGTTCTCGCCGGAGGAGCGCAGCGTGCTGCGGCTGGCCTTTCGCCCCAGCACCGCGTAGGACAGAATGTATTCCTTGCCGTTGTAATAGCGCAGCTCCAGCAGCCCCGACTCATAGGGCTGGGGCGGACGGGTGGTGAAGCCGCAGATGCAGCTTGTCTGCTGCTTGCTGCCGTTGCCCCACTTGAAGGTGAAGGTGTCGTACTTCTCCAGCACCCTGCCCTCCTGCATGTCCTCCTTGAAGGCCGTGCGCTCCTTGGTGGACAGGTGCCGCAGATGCCAGATTTCCCGGCTGGTCTCGGTCTCTGAGCATTCCATGCGGAT
>JAXEEE010000134.1:0-14436 GCA_034104265.1 Eubacteriales bacterium
GCTCCTCGCCCCAGACCCTCGCCAAAGAGCCTTCGGCTCTCTGGACTCGCATTCAGGGGGGATCAGGCAGAGTCGAAGGCCCGGCGCGCAACGGGCGCGCCGGGCTTGCGGGGGTCACGCCTCGCAACGGGCGAGGCGCGACGCGGAATCTGCGGGGCTCCCCCTATCCGTCACGGCACAGCCGTGACACCTTCCCCTCCGGGGAAGGATTTTTTGTTGGTTGAGCTCGGGCGGGGCTCCCCTACGGTCGCCCCGCTTCGCGTGAAGCTTGCGCGCTCCGCCTTGGTTGAGAGAGGCGGCGACCTCCTGCGGAGGCCGACGGAGATTACTCCTGCTCCTCCGGCCATGCACCGCTGCGGAGAACCGCAACGTTCTTGACCTGTTCTTCCACGCCAGCTGGCAAGCCGCGAAACGCCCGACAGGCTCACCACCCCGCGCGCAACGAGGGCGGCCCACCGGTGCCGCCCGGCCGCCAGCGGACAACGGGCATAACACCCAAAGCCGCTCCAAGCCGCCCCCGCGAGGAAGCGAATAGCCTCGCGCAACAAGAGGTTCCACCCCCAACCCAAGCGGCGAGGGGCCCGGGGGCAGCCATGGTGCTGTCTCAGATTGGCTGCCCCCGGTCGCCCTTTGGTTCTTTCCCGCGAGTGGGAAAGAACAACCCCCATGCCCGCGCCGCGGGCAAAGGAGCCAGCCGCGCCCCACAGACGCGCCCCCCTCGCCCGGGGCGCAGCGCGAATCCCCCAAAAAATAATGCCAGGGCAGCTTCCCTGCCGCGCAGGAAGGCTGTCCTGTTTGCATATGCATGGCTCACCCCATCGGCGGCAGCCGCAGGTCCTCCCGCTTCACCCGCGCCCAGTCGAACAGGGGAATCAGCTGCTCCAGCGTCCGGGGACGGTTTTCCTCCGCCAGCCCCGCACTGAAGGCCAGCATCCCCAGGATGTCCGCCGGGGTGTACCGCTTCGCCAGCGCGTCCAGATCCAGGTCGCGGTCCCGCTTGGCCAGGCGGCGGCCCTGGCTGTCGGTCAGCAGGGGAATGTGCACGTACCGGGGTGTGGGATACCCCAGCAGCTGCTGGAGGTAGATCTGCCGCGGCGTGGCGGAGAGGATGTCCCGCCCCCGCACCACCTCCGTCACCCCGGAGAGCCCGTCGTCCACCACCACCGCCAGCTGATACCCCCACAGCCCGTCCGAGCGGCGGAGCACAAAGTCCCCGCAGTCCCGGGCCAGGTTCTCCCGCTGGGGGCCATAAAGTTCGTCGGTGAAGGCGAAGTCCTCCTCCGGCGTGCGCAGGCGGATGGCCGGGCTCCGCGTGGCCGACAGCCGCCGCACCTCCTCCGGAGAAAGCCCCGCGCAGGTGCCGGGGTAGATAAACTGCGTGTCCCCCAGGTTGGGCGCGGCGCTGGCGTGAAGCTGCGCCCGGGTGCAGAAGCAGGGGTAGGTCAGCCCCATGGCCGTCAGCTGATCCAGCGCAGCCCGGTAGATATCGCCCCTTTGGGACTGCACCCAGGGCTCCTCGTCCCAGGTGAAGCCCAGCCAGCGCAGATCCTCCACCGCCTGCCGGCTTAGGTGCGCCGGGCACCGGGGAATATCAATGTCCTCAATGCGCAGAAGGAACCGTCCGCCCTGGCTGCGGGCGGAAAGGTACGCCAGCATGGCGCACAGGATGTTCCCCAGGTGCAGCCGTCCGCTGGGGGTGGGCGCGAACCGTCCCGTCACCGCCTGCATGGGCAGGGCCTCCTTCCGTCAAGCGTGATTCCGGCCTTCATTGTAGCATGGGGCCGGGGCGGGCGCAAGGGGCGCAGGAAAATCCTGCCGTTTTTGCAGGAATCCATATCCTGGGTGCAGAAATCTATCTGTATAGACGTTCTGTTCGCATTTCTCACCGGATGACACACACGAGCATACAAGGAGGCTTGCAGCATGGGTTTCAACGTGATTGTCGGTCAGAGCGGCGGCCCGACAGCCGTCATCAACGCCAGCCTGGCCGGCATTTTTCAGAATGCCATCCGCCGGGGCGCGGATCATGTCTACGGCATGTGCAACGGCATCCAGGGCTTCCTGGAGGAGCGCATGGTGGACATGGGCACGGTGATCCGCTCCAACCTGGACTTTGAGATCCTCAAGCGCACGCCCAGCTCCTTCCTGGGCTCCTGCCGCTACCGCCTGCCCCAGCCCCAGGAGGACGACGCGCCCTTCCGCAAAATCTTCGAGCTGCTGAAGAAGTACGACATCCAGTACTTCTTCTACATCGGCGGCAACGACAGCATGGACACCATCAACAAGCTCAGCCGCTACGGCGCGTGGATCGGCAGCGACATCCGCTTCATGGGCGTCCCGAAGACCATCGACAACGACCTGGAGCTCACCGACCACACCCCCGGCTACGGCTCGGCCGCCAAGTACATCGGCGTGGTGATGAAGGAAATCATCCGGGACGCCACGGTGTACGGCACGCCCTACGTGACTCTGGTGGAGATCATGGGTCGCAACGCGGGCTGGCTGACGGCGGCGGCGGCGCTGTCCGTGGGCGACGACTGCGACGGCGTGGACATGATCTGCCTGCCGGAGATTCCCTTCCATGTGGACCGCTTCATTGACAAGGTGGCCGCCATGCAGAAGCACAACACCTCGGTGGTGATTGCCGTCAGCGAGGGCGTGAAGCTGGAGGACGGCCGCTACGTGTGCGAGCTGAGCGACGACGTGCGCTCCAAGGACGCCTTCGGCCACACCAGCCTCACCGGCACCGCCCGGTACCTGAGCAACTGCATCGCCGGGAGCCTGAAGACCAAGACCCGCGCCATCGAACTCAGCACCCTGCAGCGCTGCGCCGGGCACGTCACCAGCCGCACGGACATCACCGAGGCCTATCAGGTGGGCGGCGCGGCGGTGAAGGCCGCCATGGAGGGCCACACGGGCAAGATGGTGGCCATCCAGCGCATCAGCGATGATCCCTACCAGGTGACCACGGGCCTGGTGGACGTGGCCAGCGTGGCCAACCTGGAAAAGAAGGTACCCCTGGAGTGGATCAACGAGAACCGCACGGGCATGCTGCCGCCCTTCCTCAAGTACGCCCGCCCGCTGATTCAGGCGGAGCTGCCGCCCATCTACATCGACGGCCTGGTGCAGCACATTCATCTGTGACGGATTTTCATCCCCCGCCGGGCAGGGCCGCGCGCCCTGTCCGGCATTTTCATCTTGAACGATTCCCCGCTTTCGCCCGGGCGGAAAGTATGGTATAATGGCGTATCCCATTGGAAGGAGGCGCGGGTGTGGCCAAGGAAAAAACCTGCTTTGCCTGCACGGCCTGCGGCTATGAAAGCTCCCGCTGGGCGGGGCGGTGTCCCAGCTGCGGCGCGTGGAACACCCTGGAGGAAACCATCGCCGCCCCCACCGCGAAGGGCGCGGCAGCCAAGGCCCCCAAGCAGCGTCCCGGCACCGGCAGCGCAGCCATGCTCCTCAAGGACATCCCCGAGGACGCAACGGTGCGCATCTCCACCGGCATCAGCGAGCTGGATCGGGTGCTGGGCGGCGGCATTGTGGAGGGCGGGCTGATGCTCATCGGCGGCGACCCGGGCATCGGCAAGAGCACGCTGCTGTTGCAGGTATGCGCCCATCTGTGCCGCCAGGGGCAGAAGGTGCTCTACGTCAGCGGCGAGGAATCCGCCAAGCAGATCAAGCTGCGGGCCCGCCGCCTGGGCATTGACGTGCCGGGCCTCTACGTCCTGGCGGAGAACGCCCTGGACAACGTGGAGGAGAAGCTCCAGCAGCTGCAGCCGGACGTGGCGGTGGTGGACTCCATCCAGACCATGTACCGGCCGGAAATGGCCAGCGCCCCCGGCTCGGTGAGCCAGATCCGGGAATGCACCAGTTTGCTCATGCGCCTGTGCAAGGAAAGCGGCACGGCCATCTTCCTGGTGGGCCATGTGACCAAGGAGGGGGCCATCGCGGGCCCCAGGATGCTGGAGCACATGGTGGATGTCGTCCTGTACTTCGAGGGCGACAGGCAGCAGGAGTACCGGCTCCTGCGGGCGGTGAAGAACCGCTTCGGCTCAGTGAACGAGCTGGGCGTATTCCAGATGACGGAAAAGGGCATGGAGATTGTGGAGAACCCCAGCGAGCAGCTGCTGAGCCACCGGGCCAAGGGCGCCAGCGGGTCGGTGGTATTCTGCGGGCTGGAGGGCTCCCGGCCCCTCTTGTGCGACGTGCAGGCCCTGGCCAGCCAGAGCTACTTCGGCACGCCCCGGCGCACGGTGGGCGGCGCGGACACAGGCCGTGTGGCGCTGTTGCTGGCAGTGCTGGAGAAGCGCGCCAATCAAAAGACCTACAACCAGGACGTGTACATCAACGTGGCGGGGGGCCTCGAGCTCTCCGAGCCGGCGGCGGATCTGGCGCTGTGCATGGCCGTGACCTCCTCCCTGAAGGACGAGAGCATCGGGGCGGATGTGGCCGTCATGGGCGAGGTGGGCCTGGCCGGGGAGGTGCGGGCCATCCCCCAGTGCGAGCGGCGCATCGCCGAATGCCAGCGGCTGGGCTTCACCACAGTGATGCTCCCCCGGGAGAACCTGCGCCGCATGAAGGCCCCCGAGGGCATGAAGCTCATCGGCGTGGACACGGTGATGCAGGCCATCAGCGTCTTATTCTGAGGCTTGCTGACCGCAGCGGACTTATCCACATGAATGATGAAGGACGGTTGATATGCTTTGCTGAAATCCAAGCTGGTGCGGCGGCTGCTCCGGGCCCTGATCACCCTGTTGGGGGCGGGCCTGGGCATGGCGGCTGTGGTGGGCGTGGTGGTGCTGACGCGCTGGCTGCGCCCGGAGGAAGCCTACAGCGTCATGCACCTGGTGATCGCCTACGTCTCCATGGGGTTGCTGGGCGCTCTGGTGTTCTTCCTGCTCAGCGACGGGATCATCCGCCGCTTTATGGACATGGGCGCCGCCGTGGAGCGTTATCTGGACCGGCTGACCAGCGCGCAGCTGGCCGCCAGCATCCTGGGGCTTCTGGCGGGCATGATGATCGCCGCGCTCCTGTCGCAGATGCTGGTATTTCTTGGCAGCTCCGTGTTCACCACAGCGTTTTCGGGCATCCTGTATGTGGTGCTGGGCGCCACGGGCTTCTCCGTGGGGCACCGGCGCAGCGGGAGCCTGGCGGCCTTCCTGGAGAAGGGCGCACGCCGCCGGGGCCGCAGCGCTGACGCGGCCTCCCTGGCCCGGCCCAAGGTGCTGGACGCCTCCGCGCTCATCGACGGGCGGATTGCGGACATGGCCCGGATGGGCTTTGTCGAGGGTGAAATGATCGTGCCGGGGTTCGTGCTGGAAGCCCTGCGCCAGGACGCAGCAAGCGCTGACAGCGTCCGGCGGCAGCGGGGCAGGCGGGGCCTGGACACCCTGACCGCCCTGCAGGCAGAGGAGCAGCTGTCCGTCCGGGTAACGGACGGGCAGGATAGCGGCCCCGCCGACGCGGAGCTGCGCCTGCTCCGCCTGGCCAAGGAGTCGGGCGCGGCAGTGCTGGTCAGCGGCCATGGGCTGGACAAGCTGGCGGCGGCCTCCGGCGTGCCGGTGCTGAACCTGATGGCCCTGGCGGCGGCCCTGCGCCCGGTGATTCTCACCGGGGAGAAGCTGCAGGTGCAGGTGGTCAGGGCGGGCAAGGAGCCCGGTCAGGGCGTGGGGTATCTCCCCGACGGCACGATGATTGTGGTGGAGGAGGGCGACAGCCTCATCGGGCAGACGGTGGACGCGACGGTCACCTCGGCCCTGCAGACCAGCGCGGGACGGATGATCTTCGCCCGGCCCGTCCTTTCCGACGGGAAAAATCCCTCCACCGGCGGCGAAAATGGATAAAATCCGGTATTTGAGCCGTCCTATTGTCAGAAGCGGCCTCATCAGCAGCTGACCGGGCCGGTCAGCGTCAAGGTATTGTCCGCATGCGAGGAGGAGTGATCCATGCGTTATCCGCAGCAGCCCATGCAAGATCCCCTGGAGCCTGTGCAGCGTTATCCCATGCCCGGGCAGCAGTCCACGCCCCCTGCGCAGCAGCCCCAGCAGCCTGGACAGCAGCCCTATGCGCCGCAGCAGCAGCAATACGCTCCGCCCATGCAGCAGCAGTATTCCCAGCCCATGCAGCCGGTGCAGCCCATGCAGCAGCAGTACTCCCAGCCCATGCAGCCGGTGCAGCCCGTGGCGGAGCAGCCGTCCCAGCCCATGACCCCGGTGCAGCAGCCCATGGAGCCCGGCCCTGACGGCACGACGGCCATTCCCCTGGAGAAGCCCTACCGGCGCATTGCGGGGCTGTACATCCGGGACACGTGGATCATGCTGGCGGCGCTGCTGGCGGTGCTGGCGGTGATATTCATCATTGTGCGCCTGGCCACCCGGGGATATCTGTGGGGGCTGATTTTCGTGCTGGCGGCGGCGGTGGCAGCGGAGTTCCCGGCGCTGCGGCTGTGGGTCAGCAGCCTGACGGACTTTTCCGGCGGACGGATGCTGGTGCAGACGGCGGTTTTGCAGAGCGTGACGGAGGATGCGCCGGGGCTGCTGAGCCGCCTGGGTCTGTCCTCCCGGGCCCGCTACTGCCTCCGGGACGATCAGGGCCGGAGCTACCATTTCACGGCGGAGAAGGGCCTGACCGCCTCCTTCAGCGACCTGGAGGGCGCGGAGGCAGAGATTGCGTACCTGGAGCATTCCCGGCTGATGACGGGCATCAGCCCCGTGCGCCGGACGGAGCACCTGAGCGTGATGGACTCCGCCCGGGAGCGTCACCTGCGGCTTGTCTTCCGGGACTACCTGCCCGTCTGACAGCAGTATACAAAAGCGGCCTTCGGGCTGCTTTTTTGTGCGTGGGGGGCTTCGCCCCATTTTTCCGCCGACCTTGGTCAAGCCTGCCTGTCCGTCCACGCGACAGCGGCTTGCGTGGGGGCTTCGCCCCTTTTCTCCGCCAGCCTTGGATAAACCTGTTTATCCGTCCACGCGGGGGCTTCGCCCCTTTTTTCCGCCAACCTTGCGCGGGGGCTTCGCCCCTTTTCTCCGCCAACCTTGCGCAAACCTGCCCATCCGTCCACGCGACAGCGGCTTGCGCGGGGGCTTCGCCCCATTTTTCCGCCAGCCTTGCGCGTCCATGCCCATCCGTCCACGCGACAGTGGCTTGTACGCTTCTGACGGGTCGCCTGCTCGCACACGGGAAGCCTCGCCCGTCCGCCCACGGCCCCTATTCCTCCGCCACCAACCAGGTCTCCGGCGCGTCCAGCCCCAGCAGCTCGCTGACGGTGCACAGGGTGTAGCCCGCCTCCTGCAGGGCGGGGATCAGCGTCCGCAGGCAGCGCACGTCTTTGACGTTGGCGTGGTAGAGCAGAATGCTGCCGCTCTGCACCTGGCGCAGTGCCTTGGCCGGGTCGGTCTGGCTCACGTCCCAGCGCACGGCGTGGACATAGCCCGCCTCCTCAATGGCCTCCACCACCCATTTTTCGCTGATCTGCCCTGACCGGGAGGACAGCCGTCCGTAGGGCGGGCGCATCAGCGTCATGGGGTAGTCGAAGCCCAGCACCCCGTTCAGCCGCTCCTGGGTTTTGCGCAGCTGACGCTTGATATCCCGGCTGTTCAGGTCGGGGAGGCGGGCGTGGCTCCAGGTGTGGTTGCCGATCTCGCACCCCAGGTCGATGGCCTCCCGCCACATGTCCCCGTCCCTGGTTTTCAGCGCCTTGCCGATGACGAAGAACGTCACCGGTGCGTCGTATTCCCCGCACAGGTCAAGGATCTCCTGCACATGGGCGGCGTTGTAGCAGTCGTCCACCGTCACGGCGACACGCCTGTCCTCCCGGCTGCCGTGGAACACGGTATAGCCCTTCTCCACCCCATGGGCGGCCATGGGGAGCATCAGCAGCAATGCAACAGCAAACACAGCGAAGCGCACTTTCATGGTACGCAGCCTTCTTCCCGCCATTGGCGGGTCATGTTGTCTGCAACGTTGCACCCTTCTGATGGACAAGGTTCGCCCCGGGTTCCCCGGCGGCGGCTTTTGTTGCAAAATCATCCTTTGTGCTGTATAATGATAGAAAACTACTCCGTCAGGAGCCGGAAGGAGACAACTGAACAATGAAAGTCGCCCTTGTGTATACAAGCACCACCCCCGAGCTGATCGACATGGTGGAGCGTGAGGTTCGCGAAAACGTGGGCCAGGACGCGGAAATCCTGAGCCTGCAGGATCCCAGCATCCTCGCGCAGGTGCGGGAAGCGGGCTATGTCACCCCCGCGCCGGCCGCGCGGCTTATCGGCATGTACATGGACGCCATCGGGCAGGGTGCGGACGCGGTGCTGAACGTCTGCTCCTCCGTGGGCGAGGTGGCCGATTCCGTGCAGACCGCCGCTGCCTATATCGGCGTGCCCATCGTCCGCATTGACGAGGACATGTGCCGTGAGGCCGTGCGCCTGGGCAGCCGCATCGGCGTGCTGGCCACCCTGTCCACCACCCTGGAGCCCACCAAGGGCACCATCAACCGGGTGGCCCGTTCCATGGGCCGCCATGTGACGCTGGTGGACGGGCTGATCGACGGGGCCTTCGGGCTGGACCAGGCCCAGTTCCGCCGCCTGCTGCTGGAGGCCGCCGGGAAGATCATCGACCAGGTGGACGTGATCGTGCTGGCCCAGGGCTCCATGGCCTATGTGGAGAAGGACATTACCGCCGCCTACGGCAAGCCGACCCTGTCCTCGCCCCGCTTCGGCGCTGTCGCGCTGAAGAAGGCGCTGGCGGAGAAAGGACTCCTCTGATGCTGACGGATACCTCCCGTTCCCCCTATGCCAAGGCAAACGGCATCCCCTACCAGGACATCCGCTGGATGGGCGGGCTGTACAAGGAGCGCTTCGACACCTGCGCCCAGGTGACCGTTTCGCATCTGCAGCACATGTTCGAGAGCCCGGACATCAGCCATGTGGTGGAAAACTTCCGCATTGCCGCGGGCGAGGCGGAGGGCGAATTCGCCGGAACGGTCTTTGGCGACGGCGACTTCTACAAGTGGATGGAGTCCGCCACGTACACGGCGGTGCGCACGGGCAATCAGGCCCTGCTTAACCAGCTGGAGGAGTACATCGCGCTGTTTTCCCGGGCGCAGCTGCCCGACGGCTACCTGTCCACCAAGCAGATCATCGGCGAGCGGCAGGGCAACGGTGTTTCCCGTCAGGGGGACATCAACGACTTTGAGGTGTACAACATGGGCCACATGTTCACCTCCGCCTGCCTGTACTACCGCCTCACCGGCCGGGACAGCTTCCTGAACGTGGCCAAGAAGGCTGCCAACTATCTCCGCGACCTCTACGACACCGCCGCCCGCACCGGCGAGGTGCAGACCGCCGTATGCCCCTCCCACTACATGGGGCTGATCGAGATGTACCGCACCACGGGGGATGCGGAATACCTGCGCATCGCCCGGCTGGCCATCGGGCTGCGGGACTCCGTGAAGAACGGCATGGACGACAACCAGGACAGCATCCCCCTCAAGCAGCACCGGAAGATCATCGGCCACGCCGTGCGCGCCAACTACCTCTACGCCGGCGTCACCGACCTGTACATGGAAGAAGGCGACCCGGACTACCGCACGGTGCTGGACGCGGTGTGGAACCACCTGGTGACCCAGAAGATGTACATCACCGGCGGCTGCGGCGCGCTGTACAACGGCGCGTCCCCCTACGGGTACTTCTTCAAGCACCAGCTGGTGCACCAGGCCTACGGCTATGAGTACCAGCTGCCCAACGTCACCGCCTACAACGAGACCTGCGCCTCCCTGGGCGGGGTGTTCTGGGCGTGGCGCATGTTCCTGATGAACCCCTCCGCCCAGTACATGGACATGCTGGAGCGCATGATGCTCAACGTGAACCTGGCGGGCATCAGCCTGGACGGCAAGCGGTTCTTCTACGAGAACATGCTCCGCCGGGCCAAAGAGCTGCCCTACGAGCTGATTTGGGGCCAGGAGCGCAGCGAGTACATCCTGAGCTACTGCTGCCCGCCCAACCTGGCCCGCACCATCGCCCAGACGGCGGAGTACGCCTACGCCGTGAACGAGGTCGGATTGTGGACGGGCCTGTACGGCGACAACGAGGCCAGCTTCACCCTGAAGAATGGCGCGGCCTTCACTCTCCGCCAGCAGACGGACTATCCCTTCGACGGGCGGATCACCTTCACGGTGTCCGGCAGCAACGGCAAGCCCTTCGCCCTGCGCCTGCGCATCCCCGCCTGGGCGGAGCATGCCGTGCTCCACTGCCCCGACAGGACGATTGCCCTCTCCGCCGCCGACGCGGGCAGCTACTATACTGTGGACGTGGCCCGGCCCGAGGGCTTCACCATGACGCTGGATCTGCACATGACCCCCCGCGTGACTGTGGGCCACGGGCTGATTGAGGAGGACCGCAACCAGGCGGCCATCGAGGTTGGGCCGCTGGTGTACTGCGTGGAAACCCCCGACACCGACGCGCCCTCCCTGGAGGATCTGCTGCTGCCGCTGAACCCGGCCTTCACCGTGACGGAGGGCGAGGTGGCCGGCAGGCCCATGAAGGTGCTGGAAACCACCATGCTGCGGCAGGTCACCGCCGAGGGCGACCGGGAGAAGCTCTACCGCACCCTGCAGGCGCCCGCCCTGGAGCGGGTGCAGGTGCGCATGATCCCCTACTATGCCTGGGACAACCGGGGCCGGGGCGAGATGTTGATCTGGCTGCCGCTGGCCTGGCGGGAAGCGTAAGGAGGTACCCATGGAAAACGAACTGACCCGCCGCAGCAGCGCGGAAGCCTTCGCCGCCTGCGAGGCCCTGTGGAAAGCCCCCGACGCCCGGGCGGAGATCGACCGGTTGTTTGACGAAGCCTATTCGACCTTTGACCGGAAGGTGGTCGTCCTGGACGATGACCCCACCGGCGTGCAGACCGTCCACGATGTGGCGGTGGTCACGGACTGGGCCGAGGACACCCTCTATGCCGAGATGCTCCGGCCCAACCCCATGTTTTTCGTGCTGACCAACTCCCGCAGCTTCTCCGCCGACAGGACGCAGGAGGCTCACCGGGAGATCGCCGAAAGTGTGCTTGCCGCCGCCCGCCGGGCCGGGAAGGATTTTCTCATCGTCTGCCGGGGGGACTCCACCCTGCGGGGGCATCTGCCCATCGAGGAGGCCGCCCTGAGCAGCGTCATCGAGGGAAACGGCGGCGCGGCCTTTGACGGGGAGATCCTCTGCCCCTTCTTCCGGGAGGGCGGACGCTACACCCTGGACGGCGTGCATTATGTGCAGGAGGGGGAGGATCTTGTCCCCGCGGCGCAGACGGAGTTCGCCCGGGACAAGACCTTCGGCTACCGTCACTCCTTCCTGCCGGAGTACGTGGAGGAAAAGACCCACGGCGCAGTGAAGGCGCAGGACGTGCTGACCGTGACCCTGCGGGAGCTGCGCGCCCTTGACCTGGACGCCGTCGAGGCGAAGCTGGCCGGAGCGGAGGGCTTCCGCTACATCGCCGTGGACGCCATCGAGGAGGCGGACGTGAAGGCCTTCGCCGTGGTGCTGATGCGGCTGATGGCCCGGGGCCGCCACTACATGATCCGCTCCGCCGCCGCGGTGCCCAAGGCGCTGGGCAACGTGGCCTCCCGGGCGCTTTTGAGCCGGGAGGAGCTGATCGGCGCGCACACGGACGTGGGCGGCATGGTGCTGGCAGGCTCCCATGTGAAGAAGACCACCGACCAGCTGAACTGCCTGCGTGAGTCCGCCTGCCCCATGGACTGGATTGAGTTCAACGCCTCCCGCTATGCCGAGGAGGGTGGCCTTGCGGACGAAACCGCCCGGGTCACGGCGCTGGCGGAGGAGGCCATGCGGGCGGGCCGCACCGCCGTGGTGTACACCAGCCGCACGCTGATCGCCCCGGAAGGGGCCTCCGCCGAGGAGATGCTGGCCATCTCCGTGCGCATTTCCGACGCGGTCACCGCCGTGGTGGCGGGGCTGCACTTCCGGCCCCGGTTCCTCATCGCCAAGGGGGGCATCACCTCCAGCGACGTGGGCGTGAAGGCCCTGCGGGTGCGCCGGGCCTGGGTGCTGGGCCAGGCCCAGCCGGGCATTCCCGTGTGGCGCACGGGGGAGGAGAGCAAATTCCCCGGCCTGTCCTACATCATTTTCCCGGGCAACGTGGGGCAGGTATCCACCCTGCGGACGATTGTGGAGGCGCTGGCATAAATGAAGGAAACGACCATCCTCTTCCAGGGGGATTCCATCACCGACGGCCTGCGGGAGAAGAACAAGGACCGTGCCTGGGATCTGAACCATCAGATGGGCCACGGCTACGCCTTCCTGGTGAACGCCCGGTGGGGCGCGCAGTACCCGGAGCGGCACTTCGCCTTCATCAACCGGGGGATTTCCGGCAACCGCATTGCCGACCTGTACGGCCGCTGGCAGGAGGACGCGGTGAACCTCCGCCCGGATGTGCTGAGCATCCTGGTGGGCATCAACGATGTCGGCTTTACGATGTGGGAGCAGTCCGGCTCCGGGCCGGAGCGGTTCGGGCGGATCTACCAGCTGCTGCTGGACGAGGCCCGGGCGGCGAACCCTGCCCTGTTGATGGTACTGATGGAGCCCTTCGTGATGCCCGTGGGCGACCGGAAGGACACCTATCAGGACTGGCTGAGCCTGCTGCGGCCCCTGCAGGAGCAGACCCGGCTCATCGCGGAGCGGAACGGGGCCATCTTCATCCCCCTGCAGGAGCGGTTTGAGCGGCTGTGCCAGGTGCGGGAGGCCTCCTACTGGGTGTGGGACGGCATTCACCCCACGGTCAGCGGGCATCAGGTGATCGCCGATGCATGGATGGAGGCCGTGGGCCCCGCCCTGGGGCTGTCCCCCTGCCCGGACAGGTGACTGCATGACTACAATGACTACGCGGTTTTCTACACTTTTTTCCGCGCTCTTGTAGTCATCTTCAAAAAAATGTTTGTATTGCCTGTAGTCTTGTAGTCCTTGTAGTCATCCGCTGTCAGGCAACAGCTGTGGAAACGAAAGGAATGAGTGACATGCGCAAGGTTATCATATCCCTGGCCCCTGTGGCGGCGGGGAGGCCCGTTGACCGGGCCGCGCTGGTGGAGGACGTGGTGCGCAGCGTAGAGGCCGGCGCGGGCATGTGCCATCTGCACTGCCGCCGCCCCGACGGCGCGCTGACCCCCGACACCACGGAGCTGGTCGCCACCTTTGAGGACATTCTGGCCCGGACGGACGTGGTGGTGCAGGCGTCCACCGGCGGCGTATCCGACATGACCATTGAGGAGCGGTGCCATCCCCTTGATTACTGGCGGGTGGAAAGCTCCTCCCTCAACGGCGGCAGCACCAACTTGAACGGCTCCGTCTACATCAACACCGACGCGGACATCCACTACTGCGCCAAGGCCTCCTACGACCACGGGATCATCCCGGAGGTGGAGGTCTTCGACATCGGCATGATCTACAACGTGGAGCGGGACAGCCAGCTTCAGCCCTACCGCAGGCCGATCTTCTACAACCTGGTGTTCGGCCACAGGGGCGGCATGCAGCCGGACATGACCTGCCTGCAGGCCTTCCGCTCCGCCGTGCCTGCGGACGCGAAGTGGGGCGTGACCCACTTCGGCCGGGACAACTGGACGTTCCTGGCGGCGGCCATTGCCATGGGCGCCAGCGTGGTGCGCATCGGCTTTGAGGACAGCGCGTACCTGGCCCCCGGGGCTCAGGCGGAGTACAACTGGCAGGTGGTGGAGCGGCTGGTACAGCTGATCCGCGCCATGGGTCTGGAGCCCGCCACCCCCGCCGAGGCCCGGCAGATCATGGGCGCCCAGCCCCGCATCCCCCGGTAACATCATCCCTGCATCACAGACAGAGAGGATGTCACGGGATGGACATCACCCCCGCAGGCAGCGGAGAACAGCCTGATCAGCCGGTACATCCGGCATCTCCGGGCGCTGTACGACGCGAAGCGGACGGAGGCTTAGCGGGATCTGCTGATTCCGGAAGAGAAGTCCTGCACCTTTTCGCTGACCCGGCTTGAGCGGCTTCCCTTCATGCAGGAGGGATCCGGCACCGAACAGCCCTTCTGGCAGCTGATATGCCGGACAAGCACGAAATACAACCATCCCCTGGAGAAGGAATACTATTTCACGGACGAGGGGCGGCTCCGGTTTTTGAGAGAAAACGTGGGTACCTGTACCATCATCGAGCTGGACGACCGGGAAGCCTTTGTTTCCTGGGCGCAGGATGACTTGCTGCCGGAGGACGGCCTTGGCTGGGACCTGTATACCTGTGTGTACGACGAAAACGGCGACATTCTCGACGGCGACCGGCACAGGCAGGCCTGAAGCCCCGTCCCGCCCATGACCATCCGGCCTGTGACCGCACCGCAGGCCGGATTTCCTGTTTTCCTCCGCCTGGGAGAGGGCACTGCCCGCCGCACAGGCCGACCATAACAGAA
>JAXEEE010000135.1:0-35336 GCA_034104265.1 Eubacteriales bacterium
GGATCCGGCAGGCGCTGGAGCAGCTGCGGGACAGGAATGATGAACCGCCCGACGAGGACGCGGGCGGGGAGGAATGACGGAACAGACAAAGAAAAGCCACCGGATTTTCCGGTGGCTTTTCTTATAGGCTCACATCCAGGAGAATCACCCGGCCGCGAAGAACCGTGGGGTGGTTCGGATGTGTAAGGTCTGGTACGCCCGGCAGGATTCGAACCTGTGACCTTCAGAGTCGGAGTCTGACACTCTATCCAACTGAGCTACGGGCGCATGGGTGCTTTGCAGCCTAATAATCATAGCACACCCGGCGGAGAAAGTCAACCGTTTCAGGAAAATGTCCGCAAATTTGCCAGCGGGGGCGGATTCCATGCCGCAGGGCCGCTGATTGCAAACAAAACGGCAACATTCCGGTGCTATGGTAGGCGGGAACAATCCAAGCGGACGGAGATCATGCATCATGCGGGCAGGCCTTGATCTGGGACAGGGGAACGTGGCCATCGCGCAGATGGCGAATCCGGTGTGCGGGGACAGGGATATCGTGGTGAAGAACCTCTACGCCAGCATCTGCGGCACGGACGTGGCCGTCTATTGCCACGGTCCGAACACGGGCCATAAAATCACCGTGGGCGGCGAGTTCGGGCATGAAGTGGTATCGCAGGTGGTTCAGGTGGGCAGGGACGTGCAGGACATCGCCGTGGGGGACATTGTGTACCCCTACCCGCTGCTGGCCCGGGGCGATACCAGCCGGGCAGGCACCATCGGCGGCTTTTCTGAGTACATGCTGATCCCGGACTGCGTGCTGAACCGCCAGGTGTACAGGGTCAGCGGCGGCATTCCCACCCGGGTCGCCGCCATGATCGAGCCCTTCACCGTGGGTACCCGGGCAGCCCGCCGGGCCATACCGAGGCCGGGGGACAACGCGGTGGTCTTCGGCGCAGGCACCATCGGCATGGCTGCCGCGCTGGCGCTGAAGCACATCTTCGGTTGTGGGCAGGTGATGGTCTGCGACCTGTCGGACTTCCGCCTGGTGAAGGCCAGCAAGCTGGAGCTGGCCATATGCCACGGGGAGGATGCAAACATGCGCGGCCGCATGGCCGATGTGTTCGGTGAGGCCCATGGCCTGCAGGGTATGACCCCGGATGTGGACATCTTCATTGATGCGGCGGGGGCCGCCAGCGTCCTGGACACCTTCATGGATATGGGGAAGATCGGCAGCCGCTTCGTGGCGGTGGCGGTGAACAAGGCCCTCAGGCAGGTCGATCTGCTCCAACTGACCTACGCCCAGAAGAGCATCATTGGCTCCGGCGGCTACATGCCCGAGGACGTGCGGGACGTCATGCGCCTGATGGATCAGGGCGATGTGAACCTGGAGACCCTCATCACCCATGAGTTCCCCCTCAGCCAGCTGCCGCAGGCCATGGAAACTGCCGCGGACACCGGCCGCTCGCTGAACGTGGTGATCAACCATGCCTGGCATAAGCGAGCACAGCAACAGAACAGGGCTGCCGCATACAATCCGTGTGGCAGCCCTGATGGTTTTTGGTGGATCATGCGTTACCGCGTCCAGGCGGCGAACTCCTCATCCGTGGCCAGGACGGTGTGCGTGCCGCCCACGGTGTGCTCTGTGCCCTTGGCGTAATCGATGCCGCTGGAGGCGTAGTCGTAGGTGATGGAGGTGCGCTGCTTTTCCACCACGGGGTTGGGGTGGGGAATGGCGGAGAGCAGGCTCTTCGTGTAGGGATGGATGGGGTTGGAGAAGATTTCCTCCTTCGTGCCGGCCTCCACCATGTAGCCCAGGTGCAAAACGCCGATGCGGTCGGAAATGTACTTCACCATGCTCAGGTCATGGGCGATGAACAGGTACGCGCAGCTGGTTTCCTCCTGGATGTCCTTCATCAGGTTGACCACCTGGGCCTGGATGGACACGTCCAGGGCTGAAATGCACTCGTCGGCGATGATCAGCCTGGGATTCATGATCAGCGCCCGGGCGATGCCCACCCGCTGCCGCTGGCCGCCGGAGAACTGGTGGGGATAGCGGGCGGCATGCTCAGGGGAGAGGCCTACCTTCTTGAGCATTTCGCTGATCAGCTCCTCCCGCTCCTTTTTGCTGGCGGCGCGGTGGTGGATGTCCAGGCCCTCGCCGATGATGTCGCCCACCTTCTTGCGGGGGTTCAGGCTGGCCATGGGATCCTGGAAGATCATCTGCATCTCCGAGCGGAGCATGGTGCGGGTCTCCTTGTCCATCTTGCCGGAGATGACCTTGCCGCCGAAGGTGATGCGGCCGTCGGTAGGGTCGTACAGGCGGATGATGCTGCGGCCGATGGTGGTCTTGCCGGAGCCGGATTCGCCCACCAGGCCGTAGGTCTCCCCGGGATAGATGTCGAAGGACACGCCGTTGACGGCCTTCACCGTATAGGAACGGGAAACGGGAAAATGCTGCACCAGGTTTTCAACCTTCAAAAGCGGTTCGCTCATTGGAACTTGGCCGCCTCCTTCCGTGCGCGCTCCAGGCGATCCTTCAGCTCCCGGGGCATCTCGATGGCAGGCGCGTCCGGGTGCAGGAGCCAGGTGGCGGCGTAATGGGTTTCGGAGATCTTGAACAGCGGAGGCTCGGCCTTCTTGTCGATCTGCAGGGCGAAGCGGTTGCGGGCGGCAAAGGCGTCGCCCACGGGCTCATGGAGCAGGTTGGGCGGGCTGCCGGGAATGGAGTAGAGCCGGTCGTCCTCGGTATCCAGGTCGGGCATGGCGGACAAAAGGCCCCAGGTGTAGGGATGCCGGGGTTCGTAGAAGATTTCCTCCACGTTGCCCACCTCGACGATCTTCCCGGCGTACATCACGTTCACGTAGTCGGCGACCTTCGCAACTACGCCCAGGTCATGGGTGATGTAGATGACGGACAGGTGCATCTTCTGCTGGATGTCCTTGATCAGCTCAAGGATCTTGGCCTGAATGGTCACGTCCAGGGCGGTGGTGGGCTCGTCGCAGATGAGGATGTCCGGGTCGGCGGACAGCGCAATGGCGATGACCACCCGCTGCCGCATGCCACCGGACAGCTGGTGCGGATAGTGCCGGAAGCGCTTCTCCGCATCGGTGATGCCCACCAGCTGCAAAAGCTCCAGCGCCCGCGCCCGGGCCTGCTCCTTGGTGACATGCCTGTTGTGCATCAGCATGCCTTCCATGATCTGCTTGCCGATGGTCATGGTGGGGTCAAGGCTCGTCATGGGGTCCTGGAACACCATGGCAAGCCGCTGGCCGTTGTATTCCGTGCGCAGCTGCTTTTTCGTCAGCTTCAGCAGATCGACGGTCTTGTCCTGGCCGTTCTCCTCATAGGTGTAGAGTATTTCGCCGCTGTTGATGGTGGCGTTGCTGTCCAGCAGGCCCACGGCGGCCTTCATGGTCACGGACTTGCCCGAGCCGCTCTCGCCCACGATGGCGACGGTCTCGCCCTTCTGCAAATCCAGGTTCACGCCGCGGATGGCGTGGACAACGCCCGCATTGGTGCGGAAGGAGATATCCAGATCCTTGATCTGCAGGATGGTCTTGTTGGCTTGCATCGGATATCCTCCTTCCTTACATGTCTTCCAGCTTCGGCGCAAGGGCCTCGCGCAGGCCGTCGCCGATGAAGTTGAAGCCCAGCATCAGCAGCGCCAGCACGATGATCGGCGGCAGAATCTGATAGGGCAGGGTGGTGATGTTGTTGAAGCCGTCCTCAATCAGCGTACCGATGGAGCACTGGGGCAGCACAATGCCCACACCCACGAAGCTCAGGAACGCCTCGGTAAAGATGGCCGTGGGGATGGAGAACATCACCTGGGTGATGATGGGGCCGATGGTGTTGGGCAGGATCTCCTTGAAGATGATATGCCCGCTGCCTGCGCCCAGGGTGCGGCTGGCCAGCACGTACTCCTGCTCCTTCATCTTGAGCATCTCGGCGCGGGCAATCTTGCTCATGCCGATCCACTCCGTCAAAAGCAGCGCCACGATGACCAGCCCGATGCCCTTTGGCATGAAGATCGCCAGCACCGACACAATCACCAGCCGGGGGATGCTGTTGGCAATCTCCACAAAGCGCTGCATCACGTTGTCGATTCGTCCGCCGAAGTAGCCCGATAACAGGCCGTAGCTCATGCCGATCAGCATGTCGATGATGATGGTCACAAAGGCGATCATCAGCGATACCCGCGCGCCGTACCAGGTGCGGGTCCACAGGTCGCGGCCCAGGTCGTCGGTGCCGAAGAGGAAGGTCTTGTCAGCATAAATGTCGTCGTAGGCTTCGCCGGTGATCATCTCATGGATGGCGGGAATCCGGGGGGCAATGCCCACGGCGGCCTTCTTGCGGCCCTTGGCGTTCAGGGCGGTGACGATCTCGTCATACTCATAACCGCTGAACATGGGGGCAAAGACCGCCAGCAGGATCAGCAGCACCACGATGACCAGACCGATCATAGCGCGCCTGTTGCGTACAAAGTGGGTGGCTACGCCCTTCCAGTAACCCTGGGAGGCGTAGTTGGTATCGGTGGTGATGTCGGCCTGCTCCAGCAGGTCGAAGTCGCCGGGAACGGGGGTATAGGCCTCCGCCGGCGCCGGAGGGCAGGGCTGCAGCTTTTTCATTCGTTCGCGCCTCCTTTGGCCGCCACGCGGATGCGGGGATCCAGCGCGCCGTAGAGGATATCCACAACCAGCATGATCCCGATATACAGCGAGGAGTACAGGATGCCCAGCGCCAGCACGTAGTTGTAGTCAACGCCCTCACCGGCGATGGCGTCCACCATCAGCTTGCCGATGCCGTTGATGCCGTAGATCTTCTCCACCACCAGCGCGCCGGTCAGCAGATCGACAATCAGCGGGGCCAGCACCGTCACGATGGGGATCAGCGCATTGCGCAGCACATGGCGGCGCACCAGGCTTCCGCCGTACAGGCCCTTGGACTCGGCCAGGCGGACGTAGTCGCTGTCAATCACCTCCACCATCTCGTTGCGGGTGAAGCGGGCAATGGTGGACATGGTGAACAGGCTCATGGAAATCACGGGGATCACTGCGGAGTGGAGAAAATTCGTATCATTGAAGAAATAGGGGAGCAGGGTCAGCTTGTAAGAAAAGTTGTACTGCAGGAAGATCAGGAACACATAGGAGGGCACGCATACGCCCAGGATGGAGAACACCGTGCAGAAATGATCCAGGAAGCGTCCGCGGTTCAGCGCGGCGCAGATGCCCAGCAGCAGGCCGACGATCGTACCCAGCACCACAGCCATGCCGCCGATGCGGAAGGAGTTGGACACGCAGGTGGACAGGACGGTCTTGATGGGCGCGCCGTTGTACAGGGAGGTGCCCTTGCCGAAGTCGCCCTGGAGCAGCTTCACCATATAGTTCCAGAACTGCACCAGGATCGGATCGTCCAGGCCAAGCTCGGCGCGTTTGTTGGCGATCTGCTGCGCGTTCATCCGCTCCGAAGGAAACGGATTGCCGGGCATGATGCGCACCAGCAGGAACAGCAGGAAGATAATGATCAGCAGCGTCATCAGCGCCATGCCAATGCGCTTCATTACGTACTTTGTCATACAATCCGTCATCCTTTTCGTTTGGTCACAGAATCAAGAGGCAGAGCGGCCCAGCGTAGGCCGCTCTGCCTGAAGATGGTTCCTGTGGTGCTGATTACTTGATGACGGTGTTCTTGTAAACGCGGTTCAGGGCGACGGGATGGAACTCAATGCCCTCCACACCGGCAGTAATCAGGTTGGCGTTGGCCTTGGTGTACAGGGGAGCGATGACGGCCTCCTGCATCACCAGCGCTTCAGCCTTGAACATGGCCTCCCAGCGGGCGTCATAGTCGGAGATGTAGGCGCCGGTGGTGCAGTCGGCGATCAGCTGATCGTACTCCGCATTGCTCCAGAAGCCGTAGTTGTTGGAGTTGTTGGTGATCCACATGCCCAGGTAGGTCATGGGGTCAGCATAGTCCGGGCCCCAGCGGGTCAGGGCAATGTCGTAGTTGTCGTTCTGCATCTTGTCCAGGCGCTCGGCCTTGGTCATGGGCTGCAGGTTGATGGTCACGCCGGGCAGCGCGTCCTCCACCTGGCTCTTGATGGCCTGAGCCACCTTGGCGATTTCGTCGCCCTCGTTGTTGCCGTAGATCATGGTGAAGGTGAACTCGTTCACGCCCAGCTCAGCCACGGCAGCGTCGAAGTAGTCGGCAGCACGGTCGGGATCGTAGTCGCACACGTCCTTGAAGGCCTCCTGGTCGGCGGAGAAGTCCGCGCCGGTGGTGGCGCTGGCGGCGAACTGCGGGGGCACCGCGGTGTAGGTGTCCAGGGAGCCGTCCATCACGTAGTCCTCCACCAGGGCCTCACGGTCGATGGAGTTGCTGATGGCCAGACGCAGGTTGGCGTTGGCCAGCATGCCGCCCTGGGCATTGTTCGCGGTCTGGCTGAAGGACAGGTACCACATGTAGCCGGCGCCGGCCACACGCAGGTTCTGGGACAGGGAAGCGTCCTTCTGGGCGCTGGCAACCTGGTTGCCGCTGATGGTGACCACGTCCAGGGAGCCGGTCTTGAAGCCGGTCAGGGCGCTGTCGGAGGAGCCGACCACCTGGTACTTGATGCCGGAGAGCTGCACGCGGTCAGCATCCCAGTAGTCGGGGTTCTTCTTCACGGTCAGGTTAGCGGTGCCGGGGGTGTAGCTCTCCAGCACGAAGGCGCCGTTGGACAGGAAGGTCTCGGGGCTGGTGCCGTAGGTGCCCTCCTCCAGGCTGTTGTAGAACTCCTCGTTGATGGGATAGAAGGTGGGGAAGTACATCAGGGACGGGAAGAAGGAAACGGGAACCTCCAGCTCCACCACGAAGGTCTTGTCATCGGGAGCGGAAACGCCCAGGGTGGTGGGATCGGCGCCTTCATAGATGATGGCGTCGGCGTTCTTCACGCAGCCCACGGAGCTGTCGAACAGGTAGGCATACTCACCGGCCTCCTGGCAGATGCGCCGCCAGGCGAACACGAAGTCGTTGGCGGTGACGGCCGCGCCGTTGGACCACTTGGCGTCGCGCAGGTGGAAGGTGTAGGTCTTGCCATCCTCGGACAGGTCATAGCGCTCGGCGATGGCGGGGACAGCCGCGCCGTCGGCGTCCATCTGGGTCAGGCCGTCGATGCAGTCGGCGATCACCTCGAAGGACTCACCGTCGGTGGCCAGGTTGGTGTCCAGGGACATGACGTTCGTGCTGAGCATGACGCCCAGGTACCTCTCTTCGGCCATGGCGCTCACGCTGAAGCAGCTGAGCAGCATGACCATGGACAGGCACAGCGCAATCCACTTTTTCATTTTGGGTTTCATCCCTTTCTGCGATTCAATATGCAGGAATGAATATTGCATCCTGCATATTGTGTCTGCATCATACACCATCTTTTTGAAAAAGAGAAGTGCATTTCCGAAAAAAAACACGGAATGTGCAATATCAACCGGCGTATCCGTCATAATCTGCGAGTATTTTCATAAAAACCGGGCAATTTGGCAGAAAAAACGCCAGAATTGACAGATAAGCTGCATGACGCCGGGATCATCCAATCAGCACAAATGAAGGACGGAGAGCAGCACACTGCGCTTTGCGGGCGCAGGGGTGGAAGCCGGCGGGCAGCGGAAGGCCTGCGGAGTGCCTGCAGGGCCGCTCTTCATGCCCGACTATGGACAATGTGACGGATAAACAGACCAGACAGGAACAAAAACGATTTATCAATGACAAAGGATCAATCGACTGAAATTTTGGCAAGGTATTGACAAGCGATGGCGAAAAGTATAGTATGAACCTATCAGGATGGAAGGGTACGGCGCACGTGAAAGCACGGGCGCGTCTGCCTGCGCCATCACGCGGGAGAAAACGCAAGGAGGAAGTACATCATGGAAATCGGCGCTCAATTTTATACCGTCCGTGACTTCTGCAAGACCCTCGACGATTTTGCGGAAACGCTGAAGAAGGTGGCCGACATCGGCTACAGGAACGTGCAGATCTCCGGCACCTGCCCCTATGACGCCCAGTGGCTCAAGGAGCAGCTGGACCGCAACGGCCTGCGCTGCGTGCTGACCCACATCCCCGCCCCCCGCCTGACCGGTGAGACCGAGCAGGTGGTGCGCGACCATGAGATCTTCGGCTGCGACCACATCGGCCTGGGCTACTACTCCTTTGACCCGGAGAAGGGCGAGACCTACGAGAAGTTCGTGGAGACCTACGGCGCCGTGGCGAAGAAGATCAGCAGCATGGGCAAGACCTTCATGTACCACAACCATGACGGCGAGTTCCGCCGCCTGGAGGACGGCCGCATCGTCATGGCGCACTTGATGGAGGACTTCCCGGCGTCCGAGCTGGGCTTCACGGTGGACACCTTCTGGGTGACGGCCGGCGGCAGCGACCCCGCCATGTGGCTGGAGAAGCTGGCGGGCCGCATTCCCTGCATCCACCTCAAGGACTTCGCCTATGGCCGGCAGATGGCCGTGGTGGGCGAGGGCAACATCAACTTCGACCGCGTGTTTGAGAAGGCCGAGGCTGGCGGCACCAAGTACATGCTGGTGGAGCAGGACAACTGCAACGGCGAGGATCCCTTCGAGTGCCTGCGCCGCAGCTATCAGTTCCTGCGCTCCCGCGGCTTCGAATAAGCGGCAGACACAATTCCAACATCAGCCGGAGAAGGGCCGGGCGGCCTCTCCGGCCTTTCTTATAGATGGAAGCGACAAGGAGAATCGACCATGGAACTGAAACTGACGACCACCACGGCCCATGCCGCGCCCCTGGAGCAGACGCTGACCCTGGCCCCGGATACGCAGGGTGTGGAGAACCAGGTGGTGAACCTTTACCCGGACGTGACCGGGCAGACGCTGGAGGGCTTCGGTGGGGCCATCACGGACGCGGCGGGCTATGTCTACGCGCAGATACCAGAGGACAAGCGCAGGCAGCTGATGCAGGACTACTTCTCGGAGGAGGGGCTGGGCTACCGCATTGTGCGGGTACCCATGGACAGCTGCGACTTCTCTGTGGAGATGTACGAGGCCATGTCCGACCCGGCGGACACGGCGATGGCGAGCTTCTCCACGGCACGGCAGTTTCGCTACATCCTGCCCATGCTGGAGGACGCCCGGGAAGCCTGCGGCGGGGAGCTGGAACTGATGCTGTCCCCCTGGTCGCCCCCGGCCTTCATGAAGGACAACGGCGAGCGCAAGCACGGCGGGCGTCTGCTGCCCGAATATGCGGACATGTGGGCACGCTACCTGTGCCGCTACATCCGGGAATTCCGGGATCGGGGCTTTACAGTGAAGCGCATTTCCGTGCAGAATGAGCCCAAGGCCGTGCAGACCTGGGATTCCTGCCTCTACTCCGCCGAGGAGGAGCGGGCGTTCATCCTGGAGCACCTCCGCCCCGCCATGGAGCGGGAGGGCCTGGGGGATATCGAGATCTTCGGCTGGGATCACAACAAGGAGCGGGCCTATGAGCGGGCCAGAGTGCTGGCGGGGGCGGCGGACGGCATTGCCTGCCACTGGTACAGCGGCGATCACTTCGAGGCCCTGGACATGGTCCGCGCCCGCTGGCCGGAGATGAAGCTGGCGCTGTCGGAGAGCTGCATTGAGTTCAGCAAATACGCCAGCGATGCGGAGTACGACAACGCCCTGCGCCTGGCCCATGAGCTCATGGGCGACCTGAACCACGGCATGAACGCCATTTACGACTGGAACATGCTGCTGGACGCGCAGGGCGGCCCCAACCATGTGGGCAACTTCTGCGACGCGCCCTACCTCTACGACCAGGCCGCCGACACCCTGATGCCCCGGGCGGTGCTGAAGGCGCTGCGGCACTTCGCCCACTGGATCCGGCCCGGCGCGGTGCGCATCGGCGTCACCCGCTACAGCGATCAGCTGGATGTGACGGCCTTCCGCAACCCGGACGGCGGCGTGGCCCTGGTACTGCTGAACAAGGCGGAGCAGGCGCTGCCCGTGCAGCTGCGGGTGGAGGATCAGCTGGTCTCCTTCGTCCTGCCGCCCCGGAGCCTGACCTCCGGCCTGATGCAGTAACGATCCATAACAAACGAGCCTTCATGACCCGGAGCAATGCCGGCCATGAAGGCTCGCTTGTTATATCAATGAAGGGTCAGGCCCGGTGGAACCTGCAGCTTTGACGGACGATCAGGTTGCCGGGGATGGTCACCAGCTGGCCGGGCTCACGGTTCATCAGCCGGAGAATTTCGCTGGCGGCCAGCTCGCCCAGCCTGGTGAGGTTGGTGCGGACGGTGGTCAGGGCGGGGGACACCATGCTGCACAGCTCGATATCGTCACAGCCGATGATGCTCACGTCCTCGGGAATGCGGACGTCGCACGCCTTCAGCGCCTCCATGCAGCCGATGGCGCTGTGGTCATTGGCGGCGAAGATGGCGTCCGGAAGGGGACGGCCGCTCTGCAGATACTGGCGCATGGCGCGTAAGGCCGTTATCCGGTGGAAATCGCCCATGAGAATGCATTCCGGGGGAATCACCATGCCCAGCTCCGCCGCCGCCTCGAAAAAGCCTGTCTGCCGCTGGTGGCTGTGAAAGCTGCTGGCCGAGCCCTCGATGAACATTACCGTTCGGTGGCCCAGGCCATGCAGGTACTCCGCCACCATCCGCCCTTCCTCATAGGACTGGAAGACCACGCTGGAGGTCGTGGGCCCGACCTCCTGGTTGTCCAGGAAAACCACGGGCAGGCCGGTGGCGGTGATGCGGCGCTTCTCCTCGTCGGTCATCTGGCCGCAGTGGAGGATGGCGCCGTCGATGTTGCTCCCCTGGAGCTTCTCCACGATGTAGTCCACCCCCGGTGTGGTGAACACCTGAATGTCATAGCCCTGCTTCTTGCAGCCCTGATAGATCCAGTCAGCCAGGTTGCCGCAGTAGTTCCCCGCCAGGGTGGTCAGAAACAGGCCGATGATGTGGCTCTCGCTGCCCCGGAGGCGCTTGCCGTTCATGTTGGGGACGTAGTGCAGGCGCTGGGCTACCTCCAGGATGTGGTTGCGGGTCTTCTCCTGTACCACGTCCACGTTGTTCAGCGCGTTGGATACCGTGGCAATGGATACGCCTGCCTCCCTCGCCACGTCCTTGATGGTCACTTTTCTCATGCTGCCCTCCTCGTCATACGGCCTCGGGGTCGGTGGTGAGGGATTCCACGTCCACCACGCCCCGGGTTACGGTTACGCGGACAGCGCAGACGTCCGCGTTGACCAGGTGCAGCCCCGCAAGGATCTGCTTGTGGGCCGTGGCGCTCAGGTCAAAGCTGCCGAGCCAGTGCTCGTCCTGATAGACCTCAATGGAGGAAGGCTCCGCGCTGTAGCAGTGAATCTCCAGCCCCGTGTGGATGGATACGTCGTAGAGGGAGTAGGTGACGAATTCCCCCGCGCTCAGCCGCAGGATGTACTGCGCCCATTCACCGTCGAAGGTGAAGCGGCGTCTCCTTTCGGGAAAGCGGCGGTACAGCTGCATACCGGTGCACCGGCGGTAGGGGACGGCGGGATAATCCACATCCAGGTGGAGGAAGGATGCCCCCTGGCCCGGCAGCGCGTCGAAGTCCGTTCCCGCGATGGTGCACCCGGGAATGCGGAACACGTTGGGCCGGATGTGATCGTTGATGGTGCAGTTCTCCAGGCGCATGCTGTTCAGGAAGGCGGTGAGAATCTTCTGTGCCCGGGCGTAGGCGGGATGCGCGCCGCCCCGGGCGTACTGGATCAGCTGATCCCAGCCCTCGGGCACAGGGATGGAGCAGGGGGAGTTCACGCAGTCCATTTTCTTCCACGGCCACATGCTGATGCCGATGTTCAGCCGCAGCGCCAGGGGCATCATGGCGGAAAACCACTCCATGGTGTTCTCCCCCGTCTCGCTCAGCCAAAGCGGCACGTTCAGCCGCTCGGATACCTCCAGGAAGGGCTTGAAGGCGTCCATGTCCGGCGCACAGGCGTAGCGGTGGAAGGAAATGACCATCTTCGGGTCATACACATGGGTGAAGATGGCCGTGTCGGATGCCCAGTGGTGGCCCTCCAGGGCAACGATGTGCCGCTGGTCGTGCCTGCGGATGCGGGCGATGCACTGTGTGTAGAATTCCTCCAGCCGGGGGAGGTACATGTCCTGGTCGGTCTGCTGGGGAGAATGTGTGGGGCGGATGGGCTCGTTGAGCAGGTCGTAGCCGCCCACGATCCAGCGCTCCGCATAGCGCTGGGCCAGGCGTTCCCACAGGGCCAGGCCCTTCTCGAACTGATCCGGGTCGGCAAAGAGGCGGCATACGTCGTCCACCGAATCGTCAATGTTGGCGCCGGTCTGTCCGCCGGGGGCGGCGTGCAGGTCGATGAACACGTACAGCCCGTATTCCTCGCACCAGTCGATCAGCCGGTCCAGCAGCTGGAATCCTTCCTCCAGAAAGTGGATGCCCGGCCCCTCCTGCAGAAACAGCCGGGCGTTGATGGGCACCCGCAGGGAGTTGTAGCCCATCTCGGCCATCAGACGGATATCCTCCCGGGTGATGTAGCTGTCCCGGTACTGCTTCCAGAACCGCTCGGCGAAGGCCTTGCCCGCCAGCTCCTCGATGACGGCCTCGATCCTGCGGGGCCTGTCGAAGCGGGGAACATCCCCCGCGCCCCACATGTACCCCTCGCAAAGGAGCCAGTTGCCCAGCCCCCAGCCCACGAGCAGCACATCCTCGCCGTCCTCATTGACGATGCGCCGGCCTTGCACATCCAGGAAGCCCTTCACACGATTCCTGCTGATGGCCTTTTTCATCCTCGCTGCAGCCTCCCTTGGTCAATGATACAAGGATATTTCGGATACACTTCGATGCGGGTGCGGAAAATTCCTGCCTGCCGGAGAAAGGGGGGGCATGCCGCACGGGCGACATACCCCCATGCTGTTACTTTTTGCAGGCGTTCAGACGGCGGTTCAGCTCCAGCATCATTTCCCGGCGGCCGCCGTTGGAGCGGCCCATGCTGAGCATCCGCTTGAGGGTCATCTGTTCGCAGGACTTCAGGAAGCCGTCATCCAGGGGCCTGCCGGGGAACCGCTTGGCCATGGCCTCCATGAGGATGGCTTTGCCCTCGGGATTGGCGATGATCGCGCTCACCCGGTCGCGGATGGACAGGCAGCCCTCCGGCGCCTCAATCTCGAACCAGTTCAGCACGTCGCCGGTTTCCTTCATCATGTAGTCCATGTTGGGCTCCGCCACCCGGACGATGCGGGAGGTGTCCTCGCATTTCCCCGCCCGGGCAACCAGGTTCACCTCGCCCGTGAGCGGCACTTCAAAGTAGAAGAAATGCACGTCGCTGCGCTGCACGCCCAGGCTCACGCCGCCCGCAAACAGCTCCACCTCGGGCTGGTTAGAGTACACCGTCACCTTCGTCACGTCCTCGGCGCGCTCCACATACCGCTTGCCGCAGATGTGCACGAAGGGATCGTCGCTCAGCCAGGCCTTGTAGGCGTAGAAGGAGTCCTTTTTGTACTTCCGGTCAAAGGTGACCAGGCCCTTGTTGTTCCGGCCCTCGCAACCGCCCTCGCTGCGGGCGTCGCAGCCGAAGTCGAACATGTTCCACACATGGGTGGCCCAGATGTAGGGCCGGGTGTACAGCTGCTTGATCAGCTCCTCATGATAGTACGCCTGGTACTCCTCGGTGTAGTCGCCGCACTCGGGGGTGGAGGTGTGCCAATCGAGGGCCTCACAGCCGTACTCGCTCATGCCGATGGGAATGTCCGGATGCACCTCGTGGAACTTGTCCATCCAGGGGCCGTTCATGCTGGTATTGCCGCCGTACCAGCCGAAGTACAGGTTGTAGCTGACCACGTCCGGTATGCTGATGCACTTTGCGGTGATGGGGCACATGCTCACCGCCGCCAGCACGGTCAGGCGGGTGGAATCCATCTGATGCACCAGGTCGTTGAGCCTGACATGGTTGTCCAGCAGGTCGGGATCGTCAGGGTCGGGCATCTGCATGGTGATTTCGTTGCTCAGCCCCCAGACCACGATGCAGGGATGATTGTAGTTCTGGGTAATCAGCTCCCGCATCTGGGAGAAGGTGTTCTCCCGGCCATTCGGCATGTGCCTGGAGATGTAGGGGATCTCCGCCCAGATGACCAGGCCCCGCTCGTCGCACAGGTCGTAGAACACCTGGTTGTGCTGGTAGTGGGCCAGGCGGATGGTGTTCGCACCCACCTCGCAGATCAGGTCAACGTCCTCCCGGTGATGCTCGGGCTTCAGCGCGTTGCCGATGCCGGGGCGATCCTGGTGACGGCACACGCCCCGCAGGGGATAGGACTCCCCGTTGAGGAAAAAGCCCTTCTCCGGGTCGATGCGGAAGGTGCGGCAGCCGAAGCGGATGCTGCGCTCGTCCAGCACGTCCGCGCCGTCCCTGAGCTCCGCATGGCAGGTGTACAGGTGGGGATCCTTCCGCCCGTGCCACAGATGCACATGCTCGATGGTCAGCACGGCCTTGCCCTCGCCGGCGGGAACCGTAGCGGTGGCTACGGGCTTGCCATCATCCAGCAGGGTGACGGCCAGGGTTTCGCCGCCTGTCAGGCCGGTCAGGGAAGCGATCACCTCCACCTCAGCGTTTTCGCCCTGGACAGTGGGGGTGATGCGCAGGCCAGGGGTGCCGTTCTCCAGCAGCTCAAAGTGCCGCGCGGGCACGCCGATGACATACACATCCCGGTACAGTCCGCCGTAGAAGGTGAAGTCGGCATTCTGCGGATACACCCGGTCATTGACGGAGTTGTCCACCGCCACGACGATGGTGTTCTCCTCCTCCACAAAGGGCGTGATCTCCACCCGGAACAGGCTGTAGCCGCCGTCGTGATGCCCGGCATGATGGCCGTTCACGTACACGTCCGCAGAGGCGTTGGCAGCCTCGAACTCCAGGTACAGCTGCTCGCCCTCAGGCAGCTCGCTGCGGGACATGGCCTTGGTGTAGTAGCAGGTGCCGCGATGGTAGTCGTTGCCGCCGTCCTGGCCGTCCACGCCGTTCCAGGTGTGGGGCAGGTCAACGGCCTCCCACCTGTCGGCGGAGAGGGGCAGGTGCTCCGAGGTGACCAGCGCGGCGTCCTTGGTGAAGCGCCAGGCGGCGTTGATGTTTTTCTTCATTGCATACCTCTTTCATTCATTGGCTACGAAGCAGGGCCGCAGCGAACCGCTGCGGCCCCCAAAGGGCTTGCTTACTTGTTGGGATACCAGAACAGCATCTTCTGGCCGCGCAGCATGTTGATCGCTTCCACAAAGTAGTAGTCAGCGTAATTCATGGTCATGTGACGGCCGGGGATGTCATGGTAGGCGCTGGTGCAGCGCTGCAGCAGGGCAGGATCGTTCAGCTCCCAGTTGATGTCCTCCTTCTCCATGGCGCGCAGCATCTTCACCGCCACGTCATAGTAGGTGACGGCCTCCAGCTCAGGCAGCTGCTGGGCAAGTACCAGCAGGCCGGCCGCGGCCACCGTGCCCGCGGTGTCGTCCTTCAGCACGGGCTCGGCCGGCTGGCGGAAGTCGCAGCGGGGGATGTAGTCGTCGGTAATCTGGGAGATGAAGTAGTTGGCTACCCGCTTGGCGGTGTCCATATATTCCTTCTTGCCCGTGTGCAGGTAGCTCAGCGTGAAGCCGTACAGCGCCCAGGCCTGGCCGCGGCTCCAGCTGGAGCCGGACTCGTAGCCCTGGCCGCCGGGGTTGTCCAGCACCTCGCCGGTCTCCGCGTCGAAGATGATGATGTGGTTGCAGCTGCCGTCCGGACGCACGAACACCTGCATGGCGGTGTCGGCATGCTTCATGGCGATCAGGCGGAAGCGGGGATCGCCGGTCACCTCGCTGGCCCAGTAGAGCAGCGGCAGGTTCATCATGCAGTCCACAATCGCCCAGCCCTGGCGGCCCTCGCCGTTCCAGGCCCGGATGAAGCCGTTGGGGTTGTAGCGGCAGGCCAGGTGCTGCGCCGCCTTCATGGTGCGGGCGTAGCTGTCCTTGTTGCCCTCCAGGGCGTAGCGCACGCCGGACTGGATCAGCCACATGAAGCCCACGTCATGGCTCAGCACCTCGAAGTCCAGCAGGTTCACATCCAGCATCTGCTCCGCACGGATGGCCTCGTCCCGGTACAGCTCGTCCTTCGTGGCCAGGTACATCTGCCACATGGTCGCCGGCCAGAAGCCGTTGGTCCACCAGTGGATGTGAATGGGCTTCCACTGGCCGTTCTCGGTGGAGTAGGGGATGTAGTCCACCTCGCGGGCCTTGCCCACGGCATAGGTCATCTTGGTGTGCAGTTTGGCAGCCACTTCTTCCAGCCAGGCCTTGTCGGGGAAACGTTCCACAATATCAATACTCATGATGGGGAAACCTCGCCTTTCATCAGTATGTTATTTCTGGTGCAGGAAACGGGATCAGCCCTTCACAGCGCCGATCATGACGCCCTTGACGAAGTACTTCTGCAGGAAGGGATAGATGCACAGCACGGGCACCGTGGTCAGCACGATGGTGGAGTACTTGATGGTCTCGGCGAACTCGTCCACCTTGTCGGTCTCGCTGCCGGAGGAGTTGAGCAGGTTGGAGTTGGCGATCAGGATGGAGCGCATGATGTTCTGGATGGGCAGCTTGTTGTTGTCCTGCAGGTAGATGCTGGCCGGGAACCAGGCGTTCCAGTGGCCCACGCCGTAGTACAAAAGCAGCACGGCGATGGTGGGCATGATCAGCGGCAGGGTGATGCGGAAGACGATGATCAGGTCATTGGCGCCGTCCAGGTAGGCGGACTCCGTCAGGCTCTCCGGTACCGCCTGGATGGCCGTGCGGCAGATGATGCAGTTGTACACGCTGATGGCGCCCGGCAGGATCAGCGACCATAGCGTATTGTACAGCCCCAGATCGCGGATGTTCAGGAAGATGGGGATCATGCCGCCGCTGAAGAACATGGTGAACATGATCAGGAACTGGATGATGGGCTTGAGCATCACATCTTTCGACGCCAGGAAATAGCCTGTGAACAGCGTCAGGAAGATGTTGATGGGCAGGGACACCAGCAGCACGATCAGGATGTTCTTGTAGCCGCTGAGCAGCAGCGGGTGGGTAAAGGCCATGCGGTAAGCGCTGGTGGTGAACATGTGGGGCCAGAACAGCACGCCCTGATGCGCCGACAGGTAGGACGTGGAGGTAAAGGACGCCACCAGGCAGTACCACATGGGATACAGCGTCACGAAGCACAGCGCGATCAGGATGACCGTGTTCACCACATCAAAGATGTGGCTGCCGACGGAGGCCTTGATGTGGTTGGAAGGATCCACAAAGGTATCTTTTTTAGCCATTTTCTTCACCCTCCGATCAGAACAGGCTGGAGTCCGTCAGCTTGCTGCTGATCAGGTTGGTCATCAGCAGGAAGCAAACGTTGACCAGCGTATTGAACAGGCTGACAGCGGTGGACAGCGAGTACTGCGGCTGACCGGTCGTGGAACCCAGGGAGATGCGGTAGGTGTAGGTTGAGAACACGTCCGCCACCTCATAGGTCGTGGGCTGGTACATCAGCAGGATCTTCTCGTAGCCAACGTTGAGGATGTTGCCCATGCGCAGGATGAACAGGATGGTGATGGTGGGCAGCAGGCCCGGCAGGGTGACGTGCAGCACCTGCTGGAAGCGGTTCGCGCCGTCAATGCGGGCGGCCTCGTACTGCTCCTGGTCAATGCCGGAGAGGGCGGCCAGGTAGATGATGGAGTTCCAGCCGATGCCCTGCCATATGTCGGACAGGACGTAGATCAGCCGGAAGTACTTGGGATCCTGCAGCCAGTTCTGCTTGGTTCCCCCGAAGAAGGCTACAATGTCGGAGATCAGGCCATTCTGCTGGCAGTAGATCTTGATCAGCGAGCAGAGCACCACCAGGGAGATGAAGTAGGGCATGTAGGTGATGGTCTGCACCGTGCGCTTGAACTTGTTGTTGTGCACCTCGTTGAGCAGCAGCGCCAGCAGGATGGGGGCCGGGAAGCCGAACAGGATGGTCAGGCCGGAGATGGTGAAGGTATTGCGCAACAGGCGGAAGAAGTAGGGATCGTTGAAGAAATTCTCGAACCAGAACAGGCCGACCCAGGGGCTCTTCTCGATACCGCGGGCCACCTTGTAGTTCTTGAAGGCGATGATGATGCCGTACATGGGCTTGTAGCAGAACAGCGCCAGGTACACCAGCACCGGCAGGATCATCAGGTACTTGTACTTGTTGTGGCTGATGTCACGGATAATCCTCTTGCCAAGGGACTGAGTCTTGTACTGAACGACGGCTTTCTGAGCCATTGCAGCACCCTCCTTGTACATTGGATAGGACGAGGCGGAATGGAGAAAAGGCGGAGGAGCGATTTCTCGCATCCTCCGCCGCTCCATGAATCCGGAAGAGGCTGGGTGTTCATGCTATGACAGCGCAGCCACCTGTTTCCATGGAGATTCTGGTGCGATTAACGGGCCAGATAACGATCGTAGCAGGCCTGATAGATTTCCAGCACGCGGGGCAGCTTGTAGGTGTTCAGGCCCTCCAGGTACGCGTTCCAGGCAGCGTCGTCGTTCACGTCCACATTGCCCACCAGGAAGGAGGTGCACTGCTCGGTCACATAGGTGCCCAGGTTGGCCGTGTACAGATCCAGCTCGTCAGACTCCTCGGTGGTGAAGGTCACGCCGTTGGGCCACTTGTGGCCGGAGGTGATCTCCAGAACCTTGTCCATCTCTTCGGTGTCGCGGCCCATGCCCAGATAGAACCAGGCGTCGTTGGCGTCGATGGAGGCCTGGGAGTTCTTCAGGTACAGCAGGTTGGTGGCCTGGATGCAGGAGCCGGACCAGGTGGAGCCATTGTACTTGGTCATGGGGTCATTGGAGGGATCGTCAGCCACCAGAGAGGTCCACTTGGGCAGGCCGGTCTCCTCGCTCATCTCCCAGGATTCGCCCTCGATGCCGTAGTTCCAGAACAGGAAGCCTTCCTTGGTGTAGGCATAGTCCAGAATCTGCAGGCAGAGCTTCATGGTTTCTTCGTCAGCGGTCTTGGTGATGCAGCCGGTGATGGCGCCGATGCCGGAGCCGCCGAAGATGGAGTACAGGGAGCCGTCGTCAGCGGTGGGATAGGGGATGCCGATCCAGGGAGAGCCATCGCCGTTGGCTTCCATGGCCTTGTTCCAGTTGTTCATCTGGCCCATGGAGGTCAGGGAGATGCCGGAACCGCCGGTGAGCACCTTGGTCTTGACGGTGGTATCGTCCACGGTCAGCAGGTCGGTGTCGATCAGGCCTTCCTTATACAGGCCGGAGAACCAGGACAGCCACGCGCGATAGCCGTCAGAGGTCTGACCCAGGGAAACCTTGCCGTCGTCCACGGTGAACATGTAGGAGGAGTTCACGTTACCGTAAGCGCCGAACGCGCCGCTCATGCCCATCTGCCAGAAGCGGGGGTTGAAGGCGGTGGTGAACACAGCGCCGTTGTACTTCTCGTTGAAGACGCGGATCACGTTCTCAAACTCGGAGATGGTCTTGGGGATTTCCAGACCGCACTCCTCCAGCCAGTCCTTGCGGACCACGGGGCCCTGGTAGGAGTCGTTCCAGCCGCCGTCCTCACGGAAGAAGCCGAAAGCGTAGTAGCGGCCATCGTCGGTCTTCATCGCCTTGTCATAGGCGGGGTTGCTCTGCAGGAAAGCATAATAGGCGGGAGCGTACTCCTGAATGTAGGGGGTCAGATCCCAGATGACCTCGTCGTCCAGATACTGCTGGGCGCTGCCCATGAAGTAGGCTTCCATGATGTTGGGCAGGGTGGAGGGATCGGCCATCAGGGTGTTGGTGAAGGTCGCGCCGTCCGTGCCGGTGGTGGGCAGCACCCACTCGATGTTCACACCCACCTGCTTGGACAGGTTGACGTGGAAGGGGCTGTCATGCCAGTCCGCAAAATCGGTGTGGATGTTGTGGGAATCCTGAGAGTACCAGGTGATGGTCTTGTCAGAATTCAGGGGATAGGTGTCGGCGCCGGACAGCAGCTCCACGGCGAAGGCCGGGCAGGCAGCCAGAACCAGGCACAGGGACAGAACCAGGGCCAGGATCTTTTTCATGACGGGTTCCTCCTTTAACGTTTATCAATAGCGGAAATCACATCCGCGGTTGACCGCACAGCAAATAACAGGGTATGAAAACCCCTTGGTAGACAACGTTCGCTTGCACCCTCCGCCCGATCGCAGGGGAGCTTTCTTTCAACGCAATGATGATAGCACGTTTTCCGGCGGGTGTCAATCGGGTTTGTAAAAAAATATATCGTTTTGCCCCAGCATGTCATAAAAACGTTTCTGAAAAGAATACAACCCGGTTTTTGAAATTTTGAGAAAACCCGGCGGCGGTTGAAATCCCGGTGCGAATGGATTATAATGGTGCTGCACGCTGCGCCGCGCAGGTGGCGCAGCAAATGTCCGACAAACCCTTTTTTAATAGGAAGGAGTACATGCCATGAAAGCCATCCGCCCCGGGAAACTGTCAGGTGTCCCCTATACGGAGCCAAGGGATTATGAAGCGCCCCATGCCGCCCTGGCGCGCCGCGCCGCCGCCGAGGGCATGGTACTGCTGAAGAACGAGGAGCATATGCTGCCCCTGGCCCCGGGCAGCCGGGTGGCGCTGTTCGGCGCGGGCGCCACCCGCACCATCAAGGGCGGCACCGGCAGCGGCGATGTGAACGAGCGTTACAGCGTGACCATCGCCCAGGGCATGAAGGATGCGGGCTTTGTTATCACCACCCAGGCCTGGCTGGACGATTTTGACCGGCAGTACGACGAAACCCGCCGGGCCTGGCGGGACGCCATCCATCAGGACATCGCCGGGGGAAAGAACTTCTTTGACGCCTACTCCGCCCGGCAGTTCGCCATGCCCGCCGGTTCCCCGCCCTTCGCCACGGAGGCGGACACGGCCGTCTATGTACTCAGCCGCATTGCCGGTGAGAACGCTGACCGCTATGCCGCCGGGAGCGACTATTTCCTGAGCGGGCAGGAACATCAGACGCTGAAGGACATCTGCAGCATGTACCCGCAGGTGGTGGTCATCATCAACGCCGGCAGCGTGGTGGATCTGTCCTTCCTGGATGAGTTCAGCGCCATCAAGGCCGTGCTGGTGGTATCCCAGCCGGGCATGGAGGGCGGTCATGCCGTGGCGGATGTGCTCAGCGGCGCTGTTTCCCCCAGCGGCAAGCTGACCGACACCTGGGCCTTCCGCTATGAGGACTATCCCAACGCCGCTTCCTTCAGCCACAACAACGGTGATGTGTTCCACGAGCGCTACGAGGAAGGCGTGTACGTGGGCTACCGGTACTTCGACAGCTTCGGCGTGCCGGTGCGCTATGGCTTTGGCTACGGCCTGAGCTATACCGACTTTGGTCTGTTTGTGGAAAAAACGTCCCTGGCGGAGGAAGGCGCGGTGCAGACCACGGTCTGCGTGACCAACCGTGGCGAGGTATCCGGCCGCGAGGTGGTGCAGGTGTACGCCGCGCTGCCGGATGGCCGCCTGGAGAAGGAAGCCCGCCGCCTGGTGGCCTTCGCCAAGACGAAGCTGCTGGCTCCGGGCGAAAGCGAGCGACTGACCCTGACCTTTGCGCCGGAGGCTGCGGCCAGCTTTGATGAGGAGGCCTCCGCCTGGATGATGGAAAAGGGCGTCTACGGCGTGTACGTGGGCGACTCCCTGGGGGAGAGCGTCCTGGCGGCAGCGCTGACCCTGCCGGAGGACAAGGTGCTGACCAGGGTGGCCCACATTTGCCCGCCCCAGGAAAAGCTGACGCTTTTGTCCTGCCCGGCGGAGAAGCGCGCTGCCCGCTACGCCGCGCTGCAGGCGGAAGCGGAGCAGCTGCCCCGGCTGGCCTGGGATCTGTCCGCCCTGCCCGTGCGGACGGTGGATTACGCCGTGATGGATCCCCAGGACGAGGCCGCTGCCCTGACCGATACCCTGACCACGGAGCAGCTGGTGCGCCTGGCCACCGGTGAACTGCAGTGGGGCGGGGCGGAAATGCTGGGGAGCGCAGGCATGATGGTGCCGGGCTCCGCCGCACAGACCAGCGGCTGCGCCATTGAGCAGGGCGTGGCGAACCTGGTGCTGGCGGACGGCCCTGCCGGGCTGCGGCTGCTGCAGCACTATAACGTGAAGGACGGCAAGCCCATGAAGATGCCCCATGAGCTGAACATGGAGCATGGCGAGCTGTACGACGGCCCGGAGCTGGAGGGCGAGAAGTACTACCAGTTCTGCACGGCCATGCCCGTGGGCACGCTCCTGGCCCAGAGTTGGGATACCGCGCTGATGGAGCAGATGGGCGACATGATCGGCGAGGAGATGGAGATTTTCGGCGTGCAGCTGTGGCTGGCCCCGGGCATGAACATCCACCGCAACCCCCTGTGCGGCCGCAACTTCGAGTACTTTGCCGAGGATCCGCTGCTCAGCGGCCGGTGCGCGGCGGCCATCACCCGGGGCGTGCAGGGGCATCCCGGCGTGGGCGTGACCATCAAGCACTACGCCTGCAACAACCAGGAGGACAACCGCATGGCCTCGGACAGCATCCTCACCGAGCGCACGCTGCGGGAAATCTACCTCAGGGGCTTTGAAATCGCTATCCGGGAGGCGCAGCCTGCGGCCATTATGACCAGCTACAACCTGGTCAACGGCGTGCACGCGGCCAACAGCTACGACCTGTGCACCCGGGCGGCCCGGTGCGAATTCGGCTTCGACGGACTGATCATGACGGACTGGACCACCACCAACGTGGATGAAAAGTGCACCGCCGCCGGATGCATCCGCGCCGGCAACGACAGCGTGATGCCCGGCATGCCCATGGATCACGAGAACCTGCGCCAGGAGCTGGCGGCAGGCACGCTGACCCTGGCGGAGCTGAAGCGCTGCATCGCCCGGCTGGTGCGCTTGACGCTCAAGTCCAACCGCTACGAATAATCCCACGGGAGGAAGAAACCCCGGCTTGCTTCGGCAGGCCGGGGCCTTTGTCTGTACGGAGGAAGGATTCCTTCCATTTATATCAGGCTTTGTTTTTCCGGCAGAATCTGCTATAATGGGTGCGCCGCGCCCGGCGGCAGAATCGGCAAAGTACACAGGAGGAGACGGTCATGATGCAGCAAGCCAGGTGGGTCAGCGCGTGGGGCAACGCGGTCAGCGTGGCGGAGAACCGCCCGGAGCGCTATGCCCGGAACATTACCATCCGCTATCCCATCCGCATACCCTTCGGCGGCAGCGCCATCCGCCTGACCTTCGACAACTACTGCGGCACCGAGCCCGTAACCCTCAGCCGCGTTACCGTGCTGCAGGGGGGCGTGTTCCATCATGTAGCCTTCGGGGGCGGGGCGGAGGTCACCATGCCTGCGGGGGAACGGGTGGTGTCCGATCCCCTGGCCCTGGAGGTGCAGGCCGGGGAGACGATTCATATCAGCTTCTACCTGGCGGATTTCACGCTGATGCGCTCGGTGGTGTTCACCTGCGGGCCGCTGTCGGAGGGCCTGTACGCCAACGGGGATGAGACGGAGAATCCCCACATTGACGTGAACACCTCCCGCAAAACCCACCTGTGCTACTTCCTGAGCAACGTGTCCCTGCTGACGGATCCGGCCAACCGCTGTATCGTCTGCTACGGGGACTCCATCACCGCCCAGGACTGGCCTGACGATCTGACCCTGCGCTGCGCCCGGGAGGGATACGGCCATACCGCCATCGTCCGCCGGGCCACCAGCGGCTCCAGGATTTTGCGGGAATACCACTGCCTGACCTACGAGTCCTACGGGCTGATGGGCAGCCGCCGCTTCCACCACGAGGTGCCCACCGACGGCGCGGACGCGGTGATCATCCAGCAGGGCATCAACGATATCATCCACCCCGTGGGCGAGCAGGTGAACATCTTCCGCCCCATGAGCGACCTGCCCACGGTGGAGCAGCTGATTGACGGGCTGAAGACCTACATCGCCCAGGCGAGGGGCATGGGCTACCGGATGTATGTGGGGACGCTTTTGCCCATGGGCGGCTGGCGCACGGACGCGCCCTTCCGCCAGGAGATGCGCCACGCCTACAACGATTTCATCCGGACGACGGACCTGATCGACGGGTGCATCGACTTCGACCGGGCGCTGCGGGATCCCGAACGGCCGGACTGGTTCCTGCCCGCGCTGGACTCCGGCGACCACCTGCACCCCAGCAAGGCCGGCTATGAGCGCATGGCCATGGAGGTGCCTGCGGCGCTGCTGAAGTGACGGTACCATCAACCCCCGGGGCCGATGAGGACTCCGGGGGTTTCTTTGGCCTTGACAGCGGGGGAAGCATCCTGTAAACTCTATATTAAAGAGAGAGTTTTGGGGGCGTACAGGCATGAAAAACGGACTGCTGTCCATCGGGAAAATGGCGGAGCTGAACCAGGTGAGCATCCCCACGCTGCGGCTGTATGACCATCTGGGATTGCTACGGCCCGCCCATGTGGATCCCGAGACGGGCTACCGGTACTACGACATCCATCAGAATGCCCGGCTGGACATGATCGCCTACATGAAGGAGCTGGGCATGAGCCTGACGGAGATTGCCGACGTGCTGCGCCAGGAGGACGTGACGCTCATCGAGGACGTGCTGGCCCGGAAGAACGAGCAGATTCACGAGCAGATCCGGGAGCTGCGGGCACGCCACGACGCGGTGGAGCGGGCCATCGCCAGCATCGAGCGGTACCGCAAGTCCCCCGACACGGGCACCATCTCCCTGGAGTATATCGACCGCCGCTTCATCTGGGGGATTCCCTGCCGGAGCAACTTCTACCGGGAGGGTATCGACAGCTACGAACAGTCCCTGGCGGCATTGCGCCAGGCGCTGGTGGGGCAGGGCTTCCGCCAGGTGCATTCCTACAACGTGGGCACCTCCATCTGCCAGAGCGACTTCGAGGCGGAGCGGTTCCTGCCCGAGCAGGTGTTCATCTTCACCAGCAGCCGGGAGGACGCACCCGCCCACACCGCCGTGCTGGACAGCGGCATGTACGCCTGCATCTACCTGGATCACTTCACCGACGAGATCCCCTGCGCCCTCAGGCTCCTGGCCTTCTGCCGGGAGCGGGGCTACCGCATCGCCGGGGATTACCTGTGCGAGGTGCTGACGGAGTTCAACGTCTTCGACAGCCGGGAGCGGAGCATGTTCCTGAGGCTGCAGGTGCCGGTGATGTTCACGAAAAAATAATGCTTGACTCTCATCCAGGTGCAGGGTTTATAATTGGATTATCAAAAATTTAACAAGGAGGAACCCTACACCATGGAAAAGATCAAGGTTGTGCAGTACGGCTGCGGCAAGATGAGCAAGTACATTCTCCGGTATCTGTATGAGAAGGGCGCGCAGATTGTGGGCGCCATCGACGTGAACCCCGCCATCGTGGGCATGGACATCGGCGACTACGCGGGCCTGGGCGTGAAGACCGGCGTGCTGATCAGCGACAACGCTGACGAGGTGCTGGACAACACCGATCCAGACATCGCTGTGGTGACCCTGTTCAGCCTGGTCAGCGACTGCTACGATCACTACGTCAAGTGCCTGAGCCGGGGCATCAACGTCATCACCACCTGCGAGGAAGCCACCTACTGCTGGACCACCGACCCTGTCCGCGCCAACAAGCTGGACGTGATCGCCAAGGAGAACGGCTGCACCTTCGTGGGCAGCGGCATGGAGGACGTGTTCTGGGTCAACATGGTGGGCATGGTGGCCGGCGGCTGCCATACCATCCAGAAGATCGAGGGCGCGGTCAGCTACAACGTGGAGGACTACGGCCTGGCGCTGGCCAAGGCCCACGGCGTTGGCCTGACCCCCGAGGAATTCGAGAAGCAGATCGCCCATCCCGAGGTGCTGGAGCCCTCCTATGTGTGGAACTCCAATGAAGCCCTGGCCTCCAAGATGGGCTGGACCATCAAGAGCCAGACGCAGAAGTGCGTGCCCTACTTCCACAAGGGCGACCTGTACTCCTCCACCCTGGGCGACACCATCCCCGAGGGCAACTGCATCGGCATGGCCGCCGTGGTGACCACCGAGACCTTCCAGGGCCCGGTCATTGAGACCCAGTGCATCGGCAAGGTGTACGGCCCCGACGACGGAGACATGTGCGACTGGAAGATCACCGGCGAGCCCGACACCGAGTTCCATGTGGTGAAGCCTGCCACCGTGGAGCACACCTGCGCCACCATCGTCAACCGGATCCCCAGCGTGCTGCGTGCACCTGCGGGCCTGGTGACCATGGATCAGCTGGACGAGATCTCCTACATGACCTACCCCATGGACTTCTACTGCTAAGACCAACCTCAAGGGATCGCGAAGCGAAAACGGGTCAAGGGGCGATGCCCCTTGCGCGGGTGCAGGGGCGGCGTTAGCCCCTGCGCGGGGATGTCGCGGCAGCCCAGCGTCCCCACGTTACAAAATGAAGCAAGCGAGTTTCCGGGCGGGATGCACCGCATCCCGCGATGGAAACGGCAGGTTCGGACGGCTGCATGGATGCGGCCTCATTCGCACCCACCTCGACCTCATCCGACCTCGCTGCGCTCGGCCACCTTCCCCAGAGGGGAAGGCCTGATGCTCCGAGCGGCCACCTTCCCCCGGAGGGGAAGGCTGATCCGCCGCGCTTCCCACAAGACGCAATATCCCCAGCATGAAAAGCGCCCTCTGCGACATGAACCGCAGAGGGCGTTTTTGATATGTTGCTTATTTGGACTGGGCGAAGAGCCAGTCGCGGACGGTTTCCAGCCTGTAGGCGTAGTCGAAGGAGGTCAGGTGCTCGCTGCCGGACATGCCCTCGGGCAGGGTGGTGCCGGCGGTGAAGGTGACGAAGTTCGCGCTGCAGCCCTGGTCGATCAGCGCCTGCACAGCCTGCGCCTGGGTCTGCGCGTCATCCTTGGCGCTCCATTCCCCGTGGCTGTAGCCCACGCCGTCCCGGTCAAAGACCGCCATCAGACCGCTCTGCCCCGTGGAGGCCTTCTCGTCCCCGGCGGAGACAATGTAGAAGAAGGTATCGCCCTCCAGCACGTCCAGAATGCTGTTGTCCCACTGGCTGCCCACGAACAGCGAGGCTGCGAACAGGTCGGGGTACTTCACGTTCAGGTGGAAGGACGTCATGCCGCCCATGGACTGGCCGGTGGTGTAGAGGCGGCTCTCGTTAATGCTGTAGACCTGCGTCAGGTGGCGGATGATGTTCACTGCCACGTTGATCTGGTCGGAGGTGTTGAAGCTGTCATCCACCACCGTATCGGTGAAGATGGGGATCAGCACGAAGCAGGGATGCTTGGCCTGCTCCTCGGGTGTGGCCCAGACCACGCTGCCCCAGCCGATGGTCAGGGAGGTCTCCGGATCACGGCCCGCCGCCCGGGAGTCCGGGATGAACATGATCAGCGGGTACTCGGCGTCCGCCTGATAGCCCTCGGGGGTGTAGAGGTAGTACTGCAGGGTGATGCCGCTGGCCTCATCCGTGTAGGAGAGCAGCTGATATTTGTCCTGCACCTGGGCCAGGATGGCCAGTAGCTCCTCGTCCGGCTCCGTGCCGGCCATGCCGCCGTTGCCGCCGTTGCCCCCGCGCCCGCCCGGGCCGCCCTGTTCGCCGAAGTCGGGCCGCTCGCCGTCGGCGGGGCGCTGCCCGACGTCGCGCCCGTCCATGGCGGGACGGTCGCCCTCCTGGGGCGGGGCGGCGGTTTCCTCAGCTAGCGCGGGCAGGGTGAGCAGCAGCAGCGCCAGCATCAGCGTGAAAATGCGTTTCATGGTGTGTTCCTCCTGTTTCCGGCAGATCCTCCCGGCAGGGCGGGGAACCGTGCCTGCCGCCAGTATAGCCCATCAGAAAGAACGTACCATGACGGTTGTGTGAACAATCGTGAATGCCCACCCGCTCAGGCGAAGCCCTTCTGCTCCGCCTCCCACAGCCTGCTGACGAAGCCGTCCGCCGCCGCTTGATCCGCGCCTTCCATGATGAACACCCGCACCCGGTCGGTCTGGTTGAACCAGACGATCTTCAGCATGCCGTGGACGCCCTCATCGAAGCCGCCAAGGGCCAGCACGCCCGCTTCGCGCCCGGCGCATTCCTGCAGGCTGAGACCTTCCTGCAGCTGCTGGGCATGCTCCGTCTCCGGCGCGCCGGTGATGGCCGCGGTGGTCAGCGTTCTGGCGGGCAGGCCGTGATCCATGAGCCACTGGGCGCTGCGGAGCATGTAGTCGTACCCGAAGCGGTGGGGCCAGCGGTAGTCGAACTGCTTCCAGGGGCCGAATGTGGCGGTTTGCATCAGCGTGGGGCCGGGCTGGGGCTGATCATCGGCCTTGTCCTCCGCCGGGGCGGGCTGCGTCTCGGGGGCAGGGGCTTCCGCCGGGGACGCGGCGGGCTTCTCCTCGGCCTTGATGCGGGCCACGATGGGCCCATCCAGCTTGCGTACAGCCTCCACCTGGCCGTAGTCCGCCTTGGGAATCTCCAGGCCGATGGTGCCCATGTCCACCAGGATGCCCGCGCACTGGGCTGCCTGGCCCATCATTTCCTCATAGGTCACCATGCCCACGGCAAAGTCCATGCCGTGCTCGCGGAAGAGGCCCTGCCCCTTGCGGGCCTGGGCCAGGTCGGTATAGACGCACAGGCAGCCCTTGCCGGCGTCGCCCACGTCGCCGGGATGGTTCACGAAGCCCAGGCGCAGCGGCACGGTGATCACCGGGGCCTGCAGGGCAGGATCATCCTCAAAGCCGGAGCCGGGCGCCCATGCGGCCAGCTGATCCAGCGCGGCCCGGGTGGCGCAGAGGCCATCCCGGGGCATGTCGCTCACCAGGGCGTACAGGAGGCTGTTGCCCAGGGCGCGGTAGCCGTTCAGCCGCGCGGTCAGCATGGTTTCGGCAATCTTCCGGGACTTGAGGTTCTGTTTGTCCGGCTGCTTGCCCAGTGTCCAGGCGGCCTGCTTTGCCCGGAGCAGCTGGTAGCGCAGGGGCCGGTTTCTTTCGTCGATGAGATGCTCCTCCCGGCAGTCCAGCACCTCCTTGAGGGGCACTTCCCGCATGGCGGGGCTGCCGCTGTTGACCCGCAGGGTGCTGATGCCGTTGTGGACGCACCCGGTCAGGAAGGCGCGGATGTCCTCCGGGGTGCCGTAGCGGCGGATGCCCGGCTGAATCCCCAGACTGCCGGACATCGAATCCCGGCGCACCGAGACCAGGGTGCTGTTGGTGAACACCTCCGCGCACCCCGTGCCCAGATAGACCGGGTCGGCATCGGGCATGCAGCAGGCCAGCGACCACAGCACGGGCTGCTCCAGCAGGTTGAGCGGGGGCAGGGGCTGCTCCGCCGGGGCGGGCTGCGGCTCCGGCTGCGCGGGGGCTGCGGCAGGGAGAATGGGCTGCGGCTCGTCCATCACGATCACGGTCGGCTGTGTGGGCTGCACCGCGTCCGCGGTTGCTACGGCCTTCGCGGCGGCACGCTTCGCGGCGGCCTTTTTCTGCCGCTGGAGCTGCCAGTCCGTCCGGGACTTCTCCAGCAGGGGCTTCAGGACCTTGGCGTTGCGCAGCTGCCGGGGGGCCAGGAAGATCCCCAGCGCCAGCATGGTCAGGCTAAGCCCGCAGAAGATCAGCCGCCAGGTGTCGCCCAGGTCGATGGCCAGGCCCATCACCAGATCGCCCGCGCCGAAGAGCAGCAGCATCACCCACAGGACATTCACCTGCCACAGGCAGTAGCCGCTGAAGATCAGCAGCAGAACCATCGCCGCCAGCGCGGCCGGGGCAAGCATCTCCATCCAGCCGGACAGCTTCACATTGTCCACGCAGATGGAGATCAGAACGGTCAGCATGAAGCTGCCGAAGCCCATCCAGCCCAGCGCGTCATAGGCTATGTGGGCGGGCAGGCCGCGATGGGTCAGCCAGCGCATCATTCGACAGGAGGTCAGGTCTTTCATAGAGGGAAGCTCCCTTCACGGTACAGAATGGATGAAAAGGATAAAATACCATCCTGCATTATACCATCAAACAGCGCTTCCTGCAAGGAAAGCCCCGCCGGGTGTACATCCACGGCAAAATATGCTATAATGGCTTCAGCAAGTCTGACCAGCAAGGAGGCATATCCCCATGACAGAATACAATATCCTCGATTTCGGCGCGGTGGCCGACGGCGTGACCAACTGCGCCGCGGCAATTCAGCAGGCGGTGGATCTGGCTACAGCCCAGGGCGGCGGCCGGGTGCTGATCCCGGCAGGGCGGTTCCTCAGCGGCACGGTGATGCTCAAGAGCAATGTGGAGTTGCATCTGGCCTCCGGCGCGGTGCTGCTCTCCAGCCTGCGGGAGGAGGACATCTCGCCCTTCCCGGCGGGTGAGGAGGATGACAACAAGGACACCGGCTGGGACGGCGGCTTCTTCCTTGGTGCGAAGAACGCCTGCAATGTGACCATCTCCGGCCTGGGTGTGATCGACGGGCAGGGCGACAAGGTGTTCCTGGACCTGAACGAGGACAACGGCTTCCACGAGTGTCCCAAGGTCTGCACGGCCTTCCGGCCCAGGATGATGCTCTTTGAGGCGGTGACGAACTTCGTGGTGAAGGACGTGACGCTCAAGGACGCGGCCTTCTGGACACTGCACATGGCGGGCTGCCGGCATGTGCGGATTCAGAACATCATGATCCTCAACGACGACCGGGGCGCCAACAACGACGGCATCGATCCGGACTGCTGCCAGGACGTGGTGATCTCGGACTGCATCGTCCGCACGGGGGACGACGCCATCGTCCTCAAGACCACCAAGCCCATGGCCCGCCGCTACGGCCCCTGCGAGAACGTGGCCATCACGAACTGTGTGCTGCACTCGAGGGATTCCGCGCTGAAGATCGGCACGGAAACCCACGGCGTCATCCGCAACGTGATCCTCAGCGACTGCGTGGTGGAGGACTGCTCCCGGGGCATCGGCGTGTGGGTGCGGGACGGCGGCGTGGTGGAGAACATCCACATCCATCACCTGACCGGGGCCGTGCGCCGCTATGCCGACCGCTACGCCATTCCCGGCGCGCCGGGCTGGTGGGGCAAGGGCGAGCCGGTGTTCGTCAGCGCCACCCGCCGCCAGGGTAAGCCGGACTCCTTCCCCGGGGTGATCCGCAACGTCAGCTTCGACCATATCTATTTGAAGTGCGAGAGCTGTGTGTTTATCGCGGGCGAGGAGGACTGCATGATCGAGAACGTCCGCCTGTCCGACCTGGATCTGACCCTGGAGAAGCAGGGCACCCAGCCCGGCGGCCTGTTTGACGAGCAGCCCTCGGCGCGGCACATCTATCCCCACCGGATTCCCGCCCTGTACGCCCGGAGCGTGGACGGGCTGCGCCTGAGGGACAGCAGCGTGCGCTTCGTGGGGGAGAACCAGCCCTGGGACGGCACGCTGACGGAAATGGAAAACTGCCGCCATGCGCATGTGGAATGGGAGGAAGCATAAGATGGAGAATCGCGCCGTATACCGCTGCCACTACCGGGGACGCCTGGAGACGGACGACCCTGCGCAGATTGAGCCCCTGATTGATCAGTGCGCGGACAACGCCCGGGCCATGATCGCAGAGGGGAAGATGATGACCGCCGCGCTGTACTACTTCGGGCGGCAGCTGTTTTTGTACTACGAGCCGCTGGGGGAGACCTTCCGGCCGGAAGCGTTCATGGGGCCGCTGCATCCGCTGCTGGCCTCCTGGCCGGAGAAGGAGGACACCTTCGACTGGGCGCAGATGTACAACATCTACTGGCACAATGTGCCCCGGGGGGAGCAGGACTGGAAGCGCGTCGCCAAACCCGAGCGGCGGCGGGGCCGCATCGCCTACCTGAAGCAGGCGACCATGTTCCGCTACGTGTACCATCACTTCGCCATTGTGGAGGAGGGGCTGCTCCAGGGGGACAAGTACCAGTCCATCGCCCTGCATGAGGACGTGCTGTTCAGCTACTTTGAGGAGCCTAAGCGCTTTACCAACATCCAGCGGGATCCCACGCGGGAGTCAAAGGCCATCCAGGACTGGCTGGACGTGGATCCGGAGTCCCACTTCATCCCCCTGCCGGGCAGCGAGGGGCAGAACTTCCTGCTCCTGCCGGACTATTTCGCCCTGGGCCAGGAGGACTGAGCGCACAATTGCGTGATCATCAGCCGCGTGCATGCCCGGGTCGGGGCCGTCTGCCATTTCTCTTCCTTGACAGGGTTCCGGGCGGATGATATGATGGGTAGGAAACGTTACGCGCGGCAGATGCAGAACCAATGAAAGGATGGCTCGTCCAAGCCATGAAGAAAATACTCAGCAGGCTCCGGCGGCACCGGACTGCGCTGATGATGGGCTTTTTCCGGGTGATGGTGTACGGGTGCCTTGCACTGTTGTTCTTCGGTCTGATGGCGGTGAACAACTGGCAGCTGGGGCATCCCTCCCGTACCCTGGGCACCACGCTGGTGACCTACGTGGCCATGTCCATGGCCATGCACGCGGTCTACGGCGGCTATGCCGTGGGCAAGAAGAAGAGCAAGCCGGTGATTTCCTCCATGTCCCTGGCCATCCTGGCCACGGATCTGGTGACGTATCTGCAGCTGCAGATCATGAACGTCAACGAGAACAAGAACAGCCGCCTGATCCTCTTCGGTGAGGATTTCCCCTGGCTGCTTCTGTGCATGGCGGCGCAGGTATTGCTGATTGTGTTCTGGGTGCGGCTGGGCAACGGGGTGTACTTCACCATCAACCCGCCGAAAAGGTGCCTGCTGATCCTGGGCGAAAGGGAACAGGAGCCCAGGCTGCGTCGCAAGATCGGCCGCTACGCCCTGCAGTGGCAGGTGACGGATACGGCCATGTGCGACGCGCCGGACGTGGAGGAGAAAATCGCCGCCTGCGAGGTGGTCTTCATGGCCAGCATGCCGGAGGACGCCAAGATGCGCCTGCTGCGCGCCTGCTACGACCAGCGCAGGGATGTGATCAGCCAGGCGGCGCTGCAGGATATCATGCTCTCCAACGCCCGGCAGATCGTGGTGGACGACGCGCCCTTCCTGGAGATGGAGTACGGCAAGATCACCCTGGGCCAGCGGATCCTCAAGCGGCTGATGGACATCGCCATCTCCCTGGTGGTGCTGGTGGGCTTCTCGCCGCTTCTGCTGCTCATTGCCATCGCCATCCGCCTGGAGGACGGCGGGCCGGTGATCTTCCGGCAGCTGCGCATGTCCGTCAACGGGCGCACCTTCTCCATCTGCAAGTTCCGCACCATGAGCGTGATCGACTCCATGAAGGTCCATCAGGTGTCCGTGACGCAAAACGATCAGCGCATCACGAAGGTGGGCCGGTTCCTGCGGCGCTTCCGCCTGGACGAGCTGCCCCAGTTCTGGAACATCCTCAAGGGCGAGATGACCGTGGTGGGCCCCCGGCCGGAGATGCTGGAGAATGTGGAAAAGTACAAGGCTCAGCTGCCGGACTTTGTGTACCGGGAGAAGATGAAGGCCGGTCTGACGGGCTACGCGCAGATCGAGGGCCGCTACAACACCACCCCCGAGGACAAGCTGATGCTTGACCTGATGTACATTGAGAGCTTCTCACTGTGGCTGGATGTGAAGCTGATCTTCCGCACGCTGACGGTCTTCTTCAAGAATGACAGCACGGAGGGCTTCGCGGCGGAGGCGGAAAAGACCGAGGAAAAGAAGAGCGACGGCATCAGCGCATAAAACGCATGCCGCGCAGATAAGGAGGGAATGTGATGCATACCACCTTGCTGATTATGGCGGCGGGGCTTGGTTCCCGCTACGGAGGCAACAAGCAGATCGACAGGCTCGGGCCCAATGGGGAGATTCTGCTGGAATATTCGATTTACGACGCGCTGGAGGCCGGCTTCGACAAGGTGGTGTTCGTCATCAAGCGCGCCATGGCGGACACCTTCCGGGAGATGGTGGGGGACAGGATTGCCCGCCGGTGCGAGGTGCACTACGCCTTCCAGGAATACGACTCGCTGCCCGGAGGCTTTCAGCCGCCGGAGGGCCGCACCAAGCCCTACGGCACGGTGCACGCCGTGCTGGCGGCAAAGGACGTGATTCACGAGCCCTTCGCCGTCATCAACGCTGACGACTACTACGGCAAGGACGCCTTCCAGGCCATGGCGGGGAGCCTGCGGGCCATGCAGGGCCAGACCGTGGCCGCGTCCATGGTGGCGTACTATCTGCGCAACACCGTGTCCGCCAACGGCGCGGTGACCCGCGGCGTGTGCGCCCGGGACGAAAGCGGCTGCCTGGCCGGGGTGACGGAAACCTACAAGATCATGCCCTGCGAGGACGGTACCATCCGCGACTTCTCCGGCGATCCCCAGGGGCGGCTGCTGGATCCGGACGCGCTGGTGTCCATGAACTTCTGGGGCCTGACACCCTGGTTCTTTGAGGCGGCGGAGAAGGCGCTGACGGCCTTCCTGCAGGATGCCTCCCGGGATCCCATGACCAAGGAGTACGCCCTGCCCACGCTCATCGACAGCCTGATGCACCAGGAGGGCCTGAAGGTGACGGTGCTCTCCACCCACGCGGTGTGGTTCGGTGTCACCTACAAGGAGGACAAGCCCTGCGTCATGGCGGCGCTGCGCTGTCTCCACGAGCAGGGGGACTATCCGCCCGCCCTGTGAAATTTTCCCCCGATTCCCCTGCGGCTATTGCCAAAGGGGAGGTTTTTTTGTACAATAGAACCATAGGCAACCGGGCGGCGCACCGCCGTCCCTGATATCGAGGAGGAGAGGCCCATGAACATTCTGTGTACTGGCGGCGCCGGCTTCATCGGCACCCATACCTGTGTGGAATTGATGGCTGCGGGCCACAATGTGGTGGTCGTTGACAACTATGTGAACAGCCAGCCCGAGGCGCTGCGCCGGGTGGAGGAAATCGCCGGCCGCACCGTCAAGGCCTATGAGGCGGACGTGTGCGACAAGGACGCCATGAACCGCATCTTTGACGAGAACAGCTTCGACGCGGTGATTCACTTCGCCGGTCTGAAGGCCGTGGGCGAGTCCGTGCGCATCCCCCTGGCCTACTACCGCAACAACCTGGACTCCACCCTGACCCTGTGCGAGGTCATGGCGGCCCATGGCTGCAAGCGGCTGGTGTTCTCCTCCTCCGCCACCGTCTACGGCGTGCCGGACGAGGTGCCCCTGCGGGAGGACATGTTCTGCAAGGGCTGCACCAACCCCTATGGCTGGACCAAGTACATGATCGAGAAAATCCTTGAGGGCGTGGTCAACGCCGACCCCGAGTGGAGCGTGGTGCTGCTGCGCTACTTCAACCCCATCGGCGCCCATGAGTCCGGCCGCATTGGCGAGAACCCAAACGGCATCCCCAACAACCTCATGCCCTACATCACCAAGGTGGCCGCCGGTCAGCTCAAGCAGCTCACCGTTTACGGCAATGATTAC
>JAXEEE010000136.1:0-16702 GCA_034104265.1 Eubacteriales bacterium
CTGAGTCTGCGCATGAGCCATGCGCTGCAGGTGCTCCAGGCTCAGCCGGATCTGGCTATTGCCGATCTGGCCCGGCAATGCGGCTTCAATTCCGCCTCCTACTTTGCATCAAGCTTCAAGCGCTATTATGGCGTGACCCCCAGCAGCTACCGCCTGCGCAGGCTCAGCGGGGATGACGACGGCTGTGAAGCGCCTTCTCCGGCCAGCGAATCACTGTAACCCATCATGCCTGACAAACCTCAGCCGGAAATGCCCGGCCTTCTCCTCCCGCCCGGCCGGAACAAGCCCCGCGTCCGCCGCCAGGGCGACGATGCTGTCCGCGCTCTGCCCATCCAGCTTGATCACACCATAGGTGGTATGGATGGGTGTACCCGCAGCATCAATGTCCAGCTCCGCCAGAAAAGGCTCCGGGTACGGCGCAGGAAACGCTGCGTCCCAGATGTGCAGCATGCCGCCGGGCCGAAGCACCCGGGCGGTCTCCAGAAGGGCCTGCCGCTGCTGCTCAGCGGTCATGTACATCAGCGTGTAGAAGCTGGTCACATGATCGAAGGAAGCGTCCGGGAAGATCATGGCGGTTGCGTCCATCACCACCTTGCGGCAGACGCAGGGCGCTTCGTCCAGCTCCTCCCGGCTCACGTCTATGGCCGTGACCTGCCCTGCGTAGATCCGCCCGATCACGCCTTCTCCCCCGCCGCCCAGATCCAGAATGTCCCCCGTCAGTTCCCTGCTCAGCACAATCGTCATCCGTTGACGCCCTTTCTCGCCCGGACGATCAGCACGTCCGGCGTTTCCTTTTGTCCGTAGCATGTCTCATACAGGCCGTCCACCGTCAGCCCGCTGCGGAAGCACAGGCCCAGCAGATCCTGCAGAGAGCGGTGATAATAGCACTGCAGGGACGGCTGACCTGCGATGGCCTCGCCCCTGTAGGCATGCGGCGTCAGGTAGCGGTCGGTCAGCGTCACGAAGCAGGGATGCTGCGTGGCAAACACGAAGCATCCGCCCTCCCGCAGCATGGCTGATACACAGCGGAACAGCGGCGCCACTTCCGTCATGTCCATCAGCACCATGTTGGACACCACCTTGTCGAATGGCTGCGCCTGGGCCAGGGCCATCAGCTGTGCTTCATCCGTACCGTCCGCCACGCGGAAGTCGATCCGGTCAAGCCACTTCTCCCGCCGCCTTTTCGCCAGGACGATCATCCGCGGGCTGTAATCGAAGGCCACCACCCGCGCGCCCCGTTCCGCCATCCAGGCGGCGTAGTTGCCGTTGCCGCAGCCCGCCTCCAGGATCAGCTCCCCTACCTGCACGTCCAGCAGCTCGCTGACCCGTGGACGCACCACTTCCCGGTGGAAGCGGTTGGAGGCGTCCCCCATGCTTTCGTCCCAGAAATCCGCATTGGCCTCCCAGGCGTGAAGGCTGTCCGCCACGGAATAATCGTCCATGCATTTCCTCCTCAGGTCGGCAGCAGGGCTCACGCCTCGCCCTCCCGGTGCAGGGAGCGTTCCACCGTGAAGCCATCAGGATACCGCCGGTGCAGCTTGTCCAGGTTGCCCCGCAGGATCGCCGTCAGCGGCACGTCCAGCGCCGTGGCCGCCTCCGCCAGATACCAGGCCACGTCCCCCAGCTCCTTGATCAGCTTGTCCCGATCCAGCGGATGCCCCTGGAACAGGTGCTTCTTCACCAGATCCACCGTCTCGCCGGACTCCCCGCACAGCCCCATGACCGCGTTGACCAGCGCGTCATGCTTGGTCAGGTCGGACCGAAGGAGATGCATGGCCTGCCGTTGATACTCGTTCACATCCATGGCGTCGGCTTCCATGTCCCCGATGGCCCTGCGGATGACGGCCAGCGCGTCCTCCAGCGGCCCCGTGGTATCCACTGTGACGCAGGGACACCGCAGCATCTGCTGCCACTGGTCGTGCCGGGCCCGGCTGCGGGTGGTCAGCGGGCCGTCCTCATACCCCCGGGCCCAGCGGAGGAACTCCTGGTTGGCCTCGTGCATGTCGCCGCCGGGGAGAATCCGCGCCCCGAACCTGGCCAGCTCCCGCTGGTACAGCCGCTCCAGGCGGACAGACGGATCCACCACCGTGCGCACGCACAGGGTGAAGTACGGAATCAGCCCATCCCCCCAGTCCACCAGGGAGCCGGAAATCACCACGTTCTCCGCCGCGTCCATGTTCTGCTTCATCAGCGCAACCCGCTCCGGGGCTGGGCGCTTCTGGCGGAAGGGCGGATCCGTCGGCAGCCAGAAGTAATCGTCGCTGTCCAGGTGCGTCCAGCCCATCTCCTGTGCCAGCATGCGCCCCAGGGTGGTTGTGCCCGACCCAGACGCGCCGAAAATGTGAACCACATGCTTCATGTCTGCCGCCTCCCTCTATTGTCAAAAGAAGGGCATGACCCCAACGCCATGCCCCTTCATGATTGTCCGAAAATAACCTTACGCCTCCAGCGCCTTCTTCAGCGGCTGCAGGTCGATGCCCTCGCAGCCCTCCAGCACCTTGTACAGGCTGCCCAGCATCTCCCTGATGCCGCCGGGTACGTCGCTCTCCACGTTCAGCGGCAGCACCGGGTCATGCACCGACAGCCGCAGCAGGAACCAGCCGCTGTCCAGCTGCCCGTCCAGGTCAAAGGAGATCCGCACGCCCTCCCGGTTGTCCGGCGCGATATGCCAGTTGTCGGCGGCGTTGGCGTAGTCCAGCACCTTCTGGATCGCGGCCTTGCCGGCCTCCCGGAAGTCCTCCGCGGCGATGTTCAGGCGGATCTCCGCGCTCTCCACCGGCTCCTTCAGGTCGGTGATCAGGCTGCCCAGGGTCTGGCCCTGCTGCTTGAGCTTCATCGCGCGGACGATCAGCACCGTCACCAGGTACATGCCGTCATCCAGGAAGTGGTTCTCCTTCAGCGCGGCATGGCCGGAGGTCTCGATGGCCAGCGGGCAGGAAATGCCCTCCTCATTCAGGCGGATGGCCTCGTCGATGACGTTGCGGTAGCCGCGCTTGTAGCGGTAGTGCTCGCCGCCCCAGTCGTTGATGAACTTCTTCAGGCCGGAGGAGGTCACGGAGTCGGTCACGATGGTCTGGCCGGGCTTCTCGTCCAGGAGAATGGCGGAAATCAGCGCGATGAGCCGGTTGCGGTTGATCTCCCGGCCGTCGGCGTCCACCACGGCAGCGCGGTCGCAGTCCGCATCAAAGATGACGCCCATGTCCGCGCCGACCTTCTTCACCGCCGCGCTGATGGAGGCCATGGCGGCAGCGTTCTCCGGGTTGGGAATATGGTTGGGGAAGTAGCCGTCCGGCTCCAGGAATTGGCTGCCCTCGATCCACGCGCCCAGGCTCTCCAGCAGCTGGGCATAGAAGCCGCCCGCGCCGTTGCCCGCGTCCACCACCACGTGCAGGCCCAGCAGCGGCTTGGCCATGTCGGTGTCCAGGCCCTTGCGGATGCGGGTGGCCAGCTGATCCATGTAGGTGGGCAGGAAGGCCTTCTCCGTGATGGAACCGGCGATGGGCATGCCCTCGGGCTCCAGGGCGGAAGCAACCTCCAGCAGCGAGGCCACGTCCTTGCCCTCCAGGCCGCCGTCCTCCATGAAGAACTTCAGGCCGTTCTTGTCATAGGGGTGATGGCTGGCGGTGATCATGATGGAGCCATCGGGCTGGAAGCCGGGGGTGATGATGCTCATGTACATGGCAGGGGTGGTGCACATGCCGAAGTCCAGCACGCTGGCCCCTGCCTTGCTCACGCCCTCCGCCGCGCCCCGCAGGATGGCCGGGCCGGAAATGCGGCTGTCGCGGCCCAGGGCGATGGTCACCTGGGACACAGGCTTACCCTTCTTTTCCGCCACGAACCGGGCAAAGGCCATACCCAGGCACATGGCCACACGGGGCGTCAGCACCGCGTTGTCGCCCACCGCCGTGCCGCGCACGTCGCTGCCGCTCTTGAGTTTCATCCAATCCATACCGATAACCTCCTTGTTATGGTCAGTCATAATGATCATTCACCCTGTTCGCCGGCCTCGTCCCATGCGCCCCGCAGCAGGCGGTACAGCGGCGCCATGGCCCGGTAATCCGCCAGTACCCTGTCCGCCAGCTTCGCATCGTAAATCCACTGCAGCTGCGTGCGCTCCCGGACAATGTACAGCTCCCGCCCCTTGTACAGCCAGTGCAGGGAGGGCGGCACACTGTCGGGGATGTCAATGCGCTTGAAGAAACTTCCCTGCACCGCCATGCCCCGCTCATAGAGATGGCAGTCGTCCACAATGTCCCTGGCGCGCAGGGGCTGTGCGGCAATCCTGCGCCGGAGCGCGTCCATGCCCGGCCTGTTCTCACCCCAGGTGCCAAGCCCCCAGCCCACGGAGGTGGGGCTGATCTCGAACCAGTAGTTCACGCTGCCCTCCCGGGGCTCCGCCGCCCGTCGGAACAAAACCCACAGGTGGTCGCGGTAGGGGCTCTTGTCACGGGAGAAGCGGGTATCGCGGCGGATTCTCGCCAGGCACTTGTAGGGCCGCAGCTCCATCTGCGGGTCGATATCCCGCATGGCCGGAGCAAGCTCGTTGATGAAAGCATAAAAAGGCTCCTGCACATCCTGGCGGAACCGTTCGCGGTTTTCGTTGAAGTAGGTATTGTTGTTGTGAAAGCGGATGTCAAGGAAAAACTGGAGCGTCTCCTCCGGGAAACCGGTGAACATAGATAACCTCCGGGCCTGCGGCCCCTGCCTGTCCGCCTGTGCGCAGGCGGCTGCAGTTCTATAATCCTTGTCTATTATATACGTTTTCCATGGATTTTTCAACCTTGAAAAACGCCAGCCCGCAAAGAAAAACCGCCGGAGAACAGCGTTTCTCCGCTGCCTGCAGGCCCTGTACGGAACGCGCGGAGAAAATTTCTGAAAACCATCCCCATGCTGTGGCGCAAAGGCACGGATTTTGCTATAATAATGCTGATACTGCCGGCTGCCTGTGGGGCAGCCGCGCCGGAGGCTTCGCTTAAGCATGACAGAGGCTGTTGCTTTTGACCTGGACGATACCCTGCTGCGGGACGACCGCACCATCTCGCCCTATACCATCGACGTGCTGCGCAGGGCTGCGGCGACGGGCGTGAAGATCATCCCTGCCAGCGGCCGCGCCAGGGAGAGCATGAAGCCCTATGTGGAGCAGATCGGCTGCGCATCGGCTTACATCGCCTGCAACGGCGCGGAGGCGTATGCGCCGGATCATCGGCCGCTGTATACCCTGCAGCTTTCCCCGGAGGAGGCCCGGATGGCCGCACAGTTCGCCGCGGATCACGGCTGCTACGCCCAGGTGTACGCCGGGGACAGCTTCTTTTACTCCATGAAGAGCGCGTATGCCGAGGCCTATGCCCGTTCCAGCCGCCTGCACGGGGTGTATGTGGGGGATCTGGTGCAGTATATTGCCCGGCCCACGCCCAAGGTGCTGATGATGGACGATCCCGCCCGCATCGCCCGGCTGCTGGAGGAGGGCCGTCGTCTTTTCGGGGACAGGCTGTCCCTGACCTGCTCCAAGCCCCATTTCCTTGAGGTGAACCCGGCGAAGGCCAGCAAGGGCAACGCCCTGCGCTGGCTTGGGGAGCATCTCGGCTTTTCCCTGGAGAACGCCATGGCCTTCGGCGACAGCCTCAATGATCTGAGCATGCTGACCGCCGCAGGATGCGGCGTGGCCATGGCCAATGCCCGGGAGGACGTCCGGGCGCTCGTTTCCGCCACCTGCCAGTCCAACCAGGAGGACGGCGTGGCCCGCTATATCCAGGAGCACATTCTACAGGAGGTTCGTGCATGATCCAGGCTGTTGACTTTGAGAAGGAACTGCAGCTGACCGTACTGTCGCCTTCCACCAAGACGGAGTGGGATATCCGCACCACGGATCTGAACCGCCCCGGCATGCAGTTCTGCGGCTTTTATGAGTACTTCGCCTTTGAGAGGCCCCAGGTCATCGGCAAGGTGGAGATGACCTATCTGGAGAACATGGATCCCCCGGCCCGGCGCATGATGCTGAAGAAATACTTCTCCTACGACATGCCCTGCGTGATCATCTGCCGGGGCATGACCCCGCCGGACGATCTGCTGGACGCGGCCCGGGCGAGGAACATCGCCGTGTACCAGTCCAGCATGGTGACCACCAAGTTCACCTTCACCGCCATCAACTACCTGAACCGCTGTCTGGCCCCCCGGGTGACCCGCCACGGCGTGCTGGTGGATGTGTACGGCGTGGGCGTGCTGATCACCGGCGAGAGCGGCGTGGGCAAGAGCGAGGCCGCCCTGGAGCTGGTCAAGCGCGGGCATCAGCTGGTAGCGGACGACGTGGTGGACATCTGCCGGGTATCGGACAACCGCCTGGTGGGCGAATGCCCGGAGATGGTGCGGCACTTCATGGAGATCCGCGGTATCGGCATCATCGACATCCGCGCCATGTACGGCGTAGGCGCAGTGGCGGTGAGCAAGTCCATCGACCTGGTGATGCACATGGAGAAGTGGCAGGCCGACAAGGAGTACGACCGGCTGGGCCTGTCCGACGAGTACATCACCATCCTGGGCGTGAAGGTGCCCCATCAGCTCACGCCCGTGCGCCCCGGGCGCAACATGGCCATCATCATCGAGGTGGCCGCCCGCAACCTGTCGCTCAAGCGGCTGGGCTACTCCGCCGCCCATGAGCTGGACAGGCGCATGAACGAGATGATCCTGCGCAAGACAGGTCAGCTATAAATTCCATCATCATTTCAAGGAGGATGTTACCCATGGTGTATGCAGGCATTGACGTAGGCGGCACGGGGATTCAGGTCGGCGTGGTGGATGAAACCGGCCATATCATCGCCAAGAGCAGCATGGTCACCGAGGTGGGCGCGCCCTATCAGGAGCAGATCGCCGGCATGGCCCGTTGTGTTCAGGAGGCCATGGACAAGGCCGGGCTCCCCATGAGCGAGCTGAAGAGCGTGGGCGCGGGCGTTCCCGGCCTGGCGGATCAGAAGACCGGCATGGTGGCCTACTGCCCCAACATTCACTGGACCGACGTGCCCTTCCGCGCGGAATTCCAGAAGCACATCGACAAGCCCGTTTTCATTGACAACGACGCCACCGTGGCCGGTCTGGCCGAGAGCGTGGCGGGCGTGAGCGCGGGCTCCGATTCCAGCGTGTTCCTGACCCTGGGCACGGGCGTGGGCGGCGGCATCGTCATCAATGGCAAGGTGTGGAACGGCGCCCATGGCGTGGGCAGCGAGATCGGCCACATGATCCTGGAGGCCGACGGCGAGCCCTGCAACTGCGGCAACAACGGCTGCCTGGAGCGCTACTGCTCCGCCACGGCCATCATCCGCATGGCCCGTGAGCAGATGGACAACCATCCCGACAGCCTGATCCTGTCCATGGCGGAGGGCGACAAGACCAAAATCAATGCCAAGATCGTCTTTGACGCGGCCCGTGAGGGCGACCCCACCGCCGTAAAGGTGTTCCGCCGGTACATCCGCTACCTGGGCCAGGCCATCGCCAGCATCGTCAACTTCCTGGATCCGGAGGTTGTGGTGCTGGGCGGCGGCGTGAGCAAGGCCGGTGCGTTCCTGCTGGACGCCGTGCGTGCGGAGGTACCCAAGTACGTGCTGTACAAGACCATGCCCATTGCCCGTATCGAGCTGGCGCGGCTGGGCCCGGACGCGGGCATCATCGGCGCGGCCATGCTGGGTCAGTAAGGCATTCCAGGCAGACAAAGAGGCTGCGGTGTTACGCCGCAGCCTTTTCCCATGCCTGTTTTATCCGTGCAGGCTGATGTCCGGCATATCCGTGACCTCCACGTCCGCCCCCAGGCGGCATAGCATCTCCGGCAGGTTCTCATATCCCCGGGCGATATGCCCGGACGGATCCTGCAGGATGGTCTCACCCTCCGCCGCCAGGCCTGCCAGCATCAGCGCCGCCCCGCCCCGCAGATCCGTGCTGCTGACCGTGGCGCCCGCCAGGGTATGTCCGCCGGTCACCAGGGCGATCCTGTCCTCGATGCGGATGTTCGCCCCCAACCGGGTCATTTCCCGGGCATGCATGAAGCGGTTCTCGAAGATGGTCTCCAGGAACACGGAGGTGCCCCTGAGCGTCAGGGAAAGGGCCATCATGGGCGCCTGCATGTCCGTGGGGAACCCGGGATAGGCCATCGTCCGCACCTGGATGGGCGTGCTGGCCCTGCCGGACAGCCGCAGCCCTGCTGCGCTTTCCCGCAGCGTCACGCCCGTTTCCATCAGCTTGAACAGTACCGCCCGCATGTGATCCGGCCGCACACCCCGCAACAGCACGCTTCCCTCGGTCATGGCGGCGGCGCACAAGAGCGTCCCGGCCTCGATCCTGTCCGGGATGGGCCGGTAGGTGCATCCGTGGAGGCTCTCCTGCCCTTCGATAAAGATGGTGCCCGTACCACCGCCGCTGATCTTTGCGCCCATGTCGTTGAGGAAGGCGCACAGGTCGATGATCTCCGGCTCCTTGGCGGCGTTCTCAATGCGGGTAGAACCCTTGGCCAGAGCCGCCGCCAGGATGATGTTCTCCGTCGCGCCCACGCTGGGGAAGTCCAGGTACACGTTGCCGCCATGCAGCGTCCCCTGCAGGGTGACGGAGCCCGGTGTCAGCTGCGCCTCCGCCCCCAGGGCCTGCATGCCCTTGATGTGCAGGTCGATGGGCCGCTGTCCGATGGCGCAGCCCCCCGGCAGGGCCACCCGGGCATACCCCGTGCGGGCCAGCAGCGGCCCCATCACCAGCACGGAGGCCCGCATGCGGCTGAGCAGGTTCTCCGAGGAGGGCGACTGGGGCTCGTCCGTCCACAATGTCAGCTCATCCCCGCTGCGGGACATGCTGGCCCCGCACTCCGCCAGAATCTCCAGCAGCGTGTCCACGTCCGTCAGCTGGGGTACCCGCTCGATGGTCACCGGCTCCCGGGTCATCAGCCCCGCGCAGAGGATGGGCAGCACGGCGTTCTTCGCCGCGTGGATGCTGCATTCCCCGCTCAGATGCTCGCAGTGACGGATGCGATACGTCGCCATGCTCCAGCCTCCTTCGTCCTACAGGCAGTAGCCTTTCCGGAATCGCGCCGCCTCATACGCCGGAAGATTCGCACATTTCTTGACTTTTGGGGGCTTTCTGCGCATAATAGATATGATGTGGCTTTATGCCCATCCTGACCCTGACGGAAGGAGAGATCCGCTTTCATGCCCAGCGCCATCACCCATGTTCAGCCAGGCTCCATCGCCGCCCGGCTGGGCCTCAGGCCCGGCGATCTGCTGGAAAAAATCGCAGGCGAACCTGTCATTGACCAGATTGATTACCAGGCTCTGACGGCCCAGGAACGCTTTGACATGGATGTGATTCACCCCGATGGCAGCCGCGCCACCATCCGCGTGCGCAAGGAGGACTGGGAGCCCCTGGGCGTCACCCTGGACCAGAGCATTGTGTCCAAGCCGCGCCCCTGCCACAACCACTGCATCTTCTGCTTCATCGACCAGATGCCCCCCGGCATGCGCGACACCCTCTATGTCAAGGACGATGACTGGCGGCTGTCGCTGATGATGGGCAACTACATTACCATGACCAACATCAGTGAGAAGGAGCTTGACCGCATCATCCGCCGGAAGGTCAGCCCCCTGTACGTCTCCGTCCACTGCACCGATCCGGACATGCGCGTGAAGATGCTGCGCAACCCCAAGGCCGGACAAATCATGGACAACCTGCGCCTGCTGAAGGAAAGCGGCATCCGCTTCCACTGCCAGGTGGTGCTCTGCCCCGGGTGGAACGACGGCGACGTGCTGATGCAGACCCTTCGCGACCTGGAAAGCCTGACCCCCGCCGCCTGCTCGGTGGCGCTGGTGCCCATCGGCCTGACGAAGTACCGGGACGGCCTGCCCTACATCAAGCCCTACGACCGGGACATGGCCCGGGCGCTGCTCGAGCAGGTGAAGCCCCTGCAGGAGGATTACCTCCGCCGCCTGGGTACCCGCTTCGTTTTCCCCTCGGACGAGTTCTTCTGCCTGGCGGGGGCTCCCCTGCCCCAGGATGAGGAATACGAGGACTATCCTCAGATCGAGAACGGTGTGGGCATGCTGCGCATGTTCGAGACGGATCTGCGCTTCGCCGCAGAGGATGATCCCGTGGAGGAAACCCCGCCCCGCCGCCTGGTGATCGCCTGTGGCACGTCGGTAGCGCCCTTTCTGCAGGAGATGGCCGACCGCTACGCTCCCAGGGGCACCACGGTCACCGTCCGGCCCATCATCAACCGCTTCTTCGGCGAAACGGTGACGGTATCGGGGCTGATTACCGGCCAGGATCTGGTGGCACAGTGCGCGGATGTGGAGGCGGACGAGATTCTGATTACCCGGAGCATGATCCGCAACGAGGGCGATCTGTTCCTTGACGATATGACCGTGGACGCGGTGCGCAAGGCCCTGCCCGCCCCGCTGCGCATCACGGAGAATTCCGGCGCGGGCTTCTGGCGCGCCATCAGTGGATTGGAGGATATGTAACAACATGGCAAGACCGCTCGTAGCCATCGTGGGCAGGCCCAACGTGGGCAAGTCCACCTTCTTCAATAAAATTGCCGGGAAGCGCATCTCCATTGTGGAGGACACCCCCGGCGTGACCCGCGACCGCATCTATGCGGACGTGGAGTGGCAGACACGCAAGTTCACCCTCATCGACACCGGCGGCATCGACCCCCGCAGCGACGATGTGCTGCTTTCCCAGATGCGCCGCCAGGCGGAAATCGCCATGGACACGGCGGACGTGATCTGCTTTTTCACCGACGGCCGCGACGGTCTCACCGACGACGACCGGGAGGTGGCCAACCTCCTGCGCAAGACCAAGAAGCCCCTGCTGCTGGTGGTCAACAAGGTTGACTTTGTGGGCATGAACGACGTGACCTACGAGTTCTACGAGCTGGGCCTGGGCGACCCCATCGCCATCAGCGCTGTGAACATGATGGGCCTGGGCGACCTGCTGGAGGAGATCTGCAAGCAGCTGCCTCCCCCCGACCCGGATGAGGCGGAGGAGGAGCATCACGTGCTGCAGCTGGCCGTGGTGGGCAGACCCAACGTGGGCAAGTCCTCCCTGACCAACCGGCTGCTGGGGCAGGAGCGCACCATGGTGTCCGACATTGCCGGCACCACCCGCGATGCCATCGACACCCGCTTCACCGCCTCCAACGGCACCGAGTACAACATCATCGACACCGCGGGCATCCGCCGCAAGCGGGCCGTGGAGGACGAATCCCTGGAGCGCTACAGCGTGCTGCGCTCCATCGCTGCCATCCGCCGTTGTGACGTGGCCCTGCTGCTCATTGACGCCCAGGACGGTGTCACCGAGCAGGACACCAAGATCGCCGGGCTCATCCGTGAGGAGGGCAAGGCGGTGGTGATCGTGGTGAACAAATGGGACGCGGTGGAGAAGGAAACCGGCACCCTCGAAGCCTACAAAAAGAAGGTGCTGGACGACCTGAAGTTCATGGACTACGCGCCGGTGCTGTTCATCTCCGCCGCCACGGGCCAGAGGGCGCATACCGTGCTGGACATGGTGGATCAGGTCTGGGTCCAGGCCAGCAAGCGGATTCCCACCGGCGTGCTCAATGACGTGCTGGCCGACGCCACCGGCGCGCTGCAGCCCCCGGCCTCCGGCGGCCGCCGCCTGAAGATCTACTACCTGACCCAGCAGGGCGTGTGTCCGCCCACCTTCATCCTCTTTGTCAACGACGAGACGCTGATGCATTTCGCCTACGAGCGCTACCTGGAGAACTACTTCCGCAAGACCTTCGACTTCACCGGCACGCCCATCCGCTTCATCCTCAGAGAAAAGAAGAAGGAGAATTGACGTATGAAGGATATTCTCGCTTATCTTGTGATCGCCGTTGTCGCGTATCTGATGGGCTCCATCTCCACGGGGCTGCTGGTGTCCCGCCTGCTCCACGGCCCCAACCTGCGGGAGGTGGGCAGCAAGAACACCGGCGCCTCCAACGCCCTGCGCACCATGGGCGTCAAGGGCGGCGCGCTGACCTTTGCGGGCGATATCCTCAAGGCGCTGATCCCCTGCCTGCTGGCCAAGTGGTGGATGGGCCAGTACGGCGCGATGGTAGCCGCACTCGCCGTCATCGCGGGCCACAACTGGCCGGTGTTCTTCCAGTTCAAGGGCGGCAAGGGCGTGTCCAGTACCTGCGCTGTGATGCTGGTCACCTTCTGGTGGCAGGCCATCATCTGCTATGTGGTGACCATCGCCGTTATCGCCCTGACCCGCTTCATCTCTCTGGGCTCCATGGTTATGGTGACGCTGTTCGCCATTCTGGTCATCGCCACCAACTGGGGCAACTGGCTGGTCGCGGCCTGGGTGATTCTGCTGGCGGGCATCTGCATCTGGCGGCACCGTGCCAACATCGGCCGCCTGCTTTCCGGCACCGAAGCCAAGATCGGCCAGAAGGTCAAGTAACTTTCCGACCATGCACAACGGAGGTAATCCCCTGTGTCCGACAGACTGAGCAAAATCCGCAATTTCTGCATTATCGCCCATATCGACCACGGCAAGTCCACCCTGGCCGACCGGCTGCTGGAAAAGACCGGCGTGTTCCAGCAGCGGGAGATGGTGGAGCAGATCCTGGACAGCATGGAACTGGAGCGGGAGCGCGGCATCACCATCAAGAGCAAGGCCGTCCGTATGCAGTACAAGGCCAGGGATGGCGAGACCTACACCCTGAACCTGATCGACACCCCCGGCCATGTGGACTTCACCTATGAGGTGAGCCGCGCCCTGGCCGCCTGCGAAGGTGCGCTGCTGGTGGTGGACGCTACCCAGGGCATCGAGGCGCAGACCCTTGCCAACTGCTACATGGCCCTGGATCATGACCTGGAGATCATCCCCGTGATCAACAAGATCGACCTGCCCTCCGCCCAGCCGGAGGAGGTTCGCGCGGAGATCGAGGATGTGATCGGCCTGGACGCCTCCTACGCCCCCTGTGTATCCGCCAAGACCGGTCTGAATATCGAGGATGTGCTGGAAGCCATCGTGCAGTACGTCCCCGCCCCCACCGGCGATGACGAAAAGCCCCTGCAGGCGCTGATCTTCGATGCGTTTTACGACAACTACCGGGGCGCGATCTGCTTTGTGCGGGTGAAGGAGGGCGTGCTGCGGGCCGGCATGCGCATGCGCCTGATGGCCACCGGCGGCGAGTTTGATATTGTTGAGGTAGGCACCTTCAACCCGGGCTACCAGCCCTGCAACGAGCTGCGCACCGGCGATGTGGGCTACGTGGCTGCGTCCATCAAGGACGTGCGCGATACCCGCGTGGGCGACACCATCACCGACGCGGCCCGTCCCGCCCCCGAACCCCTGCCCGGCTACCGCCAGGTCACGCCCATGGTGTTCTGCGGCGTGTATCCTGCCGACGGCGCGGACTATCCCGCCCTGAAGGACGCACTGGAGAAGCTGCGCATGAACGACGCGTCCCTCACCTTCGACCCGGAGACCTCCGCCGCCCTGGGCTACGGCTTCCGCTGCGGCTTCCTGGGGTTGCTTCACATGGACATCATCACCACCCGTCTGGAGCGGGAGTGGGATCTGAACCTGGTGACCACCGCCCCCAGCGTCATCTACCATGTCACCCGGACAGACGGCACCATGGTGGAAATCGACAACCCCTCCAACCTGCCCCCCGTCACCGAGATCAGCAGCATGGAGGAGCCCTTCGTCCACGCCACCATCTACACGCCCCAGGATTCCGTGGGCACGCTGATGGATCTGTGCCAGGACAAGCGCGGCATCTTCATCGACATGCAGTACGAGGGCAACCGGGTCAAGCTGAACTACGACATTCCCCTCAACGAGATCATCTTCGACTTCTTCGATCAGGTGAAGTCCCGCAGCCGTGGCTACGCCTCCTTCGACTATGAATTGAAGGATTACCGGGAGAGTGACCTGGTCAAGCTGGACATTCTCCTCAACGGCGACCTGTGCGATGCCTTCTCCCAGATCGTTCACCGGGACAAGGCCTATGCCCGGGGCCGGGGCATCTGCGAGAAGCTGAAGGACGTGATCCCGCGGCAGATGTTTGAGATTCCCATCCAGGCGGCCATCGGCGGCAAGGTCATCGCCCGTGAGACCGTCAAGGCCATGCGCAAGGACGTGCTGGCCAAGTGCTATGGCGGCGACATCACCCGCAAGAAAAAGCTGCTGGAGAAGCAGAAGGAAGGCAAGAAGCGCATGCGCCAGTTCGGCACGGTGCAGGTGCCCAGCGAGGCCTTCCTGGCTGTGCTGAAGATGGACAGCGACTGATCAGGCAAGGGAGGTGGTTCCATGCGCACGGTGTCTCCGGGCAGCACCTGGGTCAGGCCCCGCAAGGACTCGTGCACCCTGCAGGAGCCGCTGTCCCGCATCACCCGCGAGATGATCGCCGGCGTCTATGCCGACATGACCCGCCGCCCATTGACGGTCTGCTTTACCGGCCACAGGCATATTGCGGCGGATGCCACGCCCCTGCTGACCCAGCGGCTGGATCGTGTGCTGGAGCAGCTGTACTTAAGGGGCTACCGTGACTTTCTCAGCGGTGGCGCGCTGGGCCTTGACCTGCTGGCAGCGGAATGTGTACTGGCTCTGCGCCAGACCCATCCGGACGTGCGGCTGATCATGGTGCTGCCCTGCGGCAACCAGACCCGCCGCTGGTCCGTGCATGACTGCCGCCGGTACGAACGGATCCTCTACGCCTCGGACGAGACCCGCGTGCTCTCCCCTACCTACTATGAGGGGTGCATGCAGGTGCGCAACCGGCACATGGTGGATCACAGCGCGCTGTGCGTGTGCTACATGGTATCGCCCCGGGGTGGGACGCTGTCCACCGTTTCTTACGCGCTGAAGGAAGCCGTCCCTGTGATGAACCTGGCCATGGACATGCCCGTGCCCGTCCTGCGGGACGGCGGCGAGGAAGCATGGTAACTGGAGGGCCTATGGAATTGTATATTCATCTGCCCTTCTGCAGGCGCAAGTGCCGCTACTGCGACTTCGCCTCCTACGCAGGTCAGGAGGGGCTGATGCACACCTATGTTGACGCGCTGCTTGATGAGGCAGCGCGCCAGTCGTCTTACTACGCCGGGCTGTACGGCCACCCCTTGCGGATGGAGACCGTGTTCCTGGGCGGCGGCACGCCCTCGCTGCTTCCGCCGGAGGAGCTGCGGCGGCTGCTGTCCGGGCTAAGGGACGTCTTTGACATCGCTCCCGATGCCGAGTTCACCAGCGAAGCCAATCCCGGCACGCTGTCCTCCGCCTGGCTGGACGCTGCCGTGGCAGGCGGCGTGAACCGGCTGTCCCTGGGGATGCAGGCCTATCAGCCATCCCTGCTGGAGACGCTGGGGCGCATCCATGACTTCCCCCAGGTGGAGGCCTCCGTGCGCATGGCCCGGACTGCGGGCATTCACAACCTGAGCCTTGACCTGATGTTCGGCCTGCCGGGGCAGGCGGCCGCCATGTGGCGGGATACCCTCGACGCGGCGTTGAGCCTGTCACCCACGCACCTCTCATGCTACGGGCTGATACCCGAGGAGGGCACGCCCCTCAAGCGCGACCTGGACGCAGGTGTCCTGTCGCTCCCGGAGGAGGACACTGAGCGCCAGATGTACGACGATACGCTGACGATCCTGGGCCGCCACGGCTTTGAGCAATATGAGATCAGTAACTTCGCCCTGCCCGGCTATGCCTGCATGCACAACCTGGGCTACTGGCGGCAGGTGCCCTACCTGGGGCTTGGGGCCTCCGCGGCCAGCTGCATGGATGAGCAGGACGGCAGCGCCTATGTGCGTGCCAGCAACCCGCCCGGGCTGCAGGATTACCTGGACATGGTGCAGCGCGGTGATTGGCAGGCCCGCACCGTGGAGCCCATCTCTCCCCGCGATGCCCTTTTTGAGACGATGATGCTGGGACTACGCACCACACAGGGCGTATCGGAGGAGGCGTTCCTGCGGATGCACGGGAAATGCGTGGATGCGGTATACGGCGAGAAGCTGCGAATGCTGGAAGCCCAGGGGCTGCTCCAGCACGCAGACGGCTTCTGGCGGCTGACCCGCCATGGCATGGATGTGCAGAACAGCGTCCTGGTAACGCTGATGGATGACTGAATCGCGCCCGGAAAGCAGCAGCATGGCTTTCCGGGCGCATTGCTTTGCCTTTCGGGCGCACAAGAAAAACCGGAACCCTTGCGGGTTCCGGCTTGCTTGTGTCTGGACGATTACTCGGCGCGGACAGGCAGCTTGGTGGTCTGACCAGCCTCGTAGGCAGCCAGGCGCTCGTCGATGATCTCCTGATAGCCAGCATCCAGGTACTCCTGGCACAGCTGCTCATACAGGGCGTCGAACTCGGCAGGATCGCACTTGACCAGCTTGGCGTAGTCCTCCTGGTACAGGCTCAGCAGGGTGGCGCTGTACTCGGACTCGGACTCGATGGCCACGGCGAACACGGGGTCAGAGTAGGCATGGCCGGCATCGGCGATGGCCTTGGTATCGGAGTACCAGCTGTCGATCATGGTCTGAGAGAAGTCCTGGGGCAGGCCCTGGGGCGCCACCGCACGGATGCTGTCCTCGATGGTGCCGACAACCTTGGAGGCGTGCACCAGGCAGGTCATATCGATGTTCATGTTGTGGTTGAGCATGTACTCGCCGGTGTAGGCGCCGTCGACCACAGGCAGGCCGTCCTCGCCCATGGTGTAGGTCACGCCTTC
>JAXEEE010000137.1:0-12351 GCA_034104265.1 Eubacteriales bacterium
CTGCCCTTCTAATACAAGCTGAACCACCACAACTGACCTTTTCTCTTTCCTCCCCCCAACGCAGCCGGCCCGGGCAGACGCCGGGGCCGGCTGCTTTTGACTATTGGCATGGTGGGAAGATCACCCCGGGGATGTCTGGTAGTCATAAGGAAAGAAAAAACAAGGTCTATCTCAAAAAGCTCAAGGCTCTCGTTTGGAAATCCGGCACTGCCGCCGCATCTCTTCCTGCCTGATTTCTGCTCATATTCCCCTTTATACAGGGGATGTTTGCGCTGGATGCTGTGGTTTCAAGGTAAAGCAAGCAAAAAACAGCCTTGCTCCATCTTCTTCGTGAGCAAGGCCGTTTGATGCTGTACAATCCCCGCTGCAGCGGGTAACACTCGCCCCTCCGGCGCTGCGATTCCCTGTCAGGTCTGCGCCGCCTGCGCTTCCTGCTCCCGCAGCTGTGCAAGCCGCTCCCTCGCCGCCGTGGGCCTGGCATGCTCCGGGCCATAGGCCTGCTCCAGCAGCGGCAGCGCTTCCGTAAGACATTCGCGCTCCTGGGCAGCGTCGCCCAGCATGCCGTGGGCGCGGGCCTTGTTGCGCAGGGCCTCGCCCAGGGCGATGCCGCCCTGCTCCCGCGCGATGACCAGCACCTGGTCGATGACGGGCAGGGCGGCTTCCGGCTGCCCCATGTCCAGCAGCAGCACGGCGTAATTGTTGCGGGCGACGTTGCCGGACACATGCCCGGAGCGTTCGTCGAGGATTTCCTCGTAGGCAGCCTTCGCATCGTCAAAGCGTTTCTGGCGCTGCGCGATAATTGCAAGCTGGTTGAGGCAGTCAAAGTAGAAGCGATTTTTTCCCGTAAGTTCCTCTACGCCCTGCCGCGCCTGTTCATATGCTTTGCGGGCATTATCCATGTCGCCGAAATACAGCTCCCACGTGCCAAGGGCAAACAAATAAGTGCAATACGTGTCCGGGTACACGGAGAGATTGTCGATTGCCCCCAATCTGTCCAGCAGGGGCTTTGCTTCCTCACCTCGTCCGAACTTGACGAACAGCGTGGCGCAGCCCGTCAAGCTCACCAGGGTTGCACTGACGCCGCACTCCGGGTGATCCTGCGTATACCGGAGAGCGGTTCGGGCAAAATGAAGGGCCTCTTCAGCGTGTCCGGCATACTCCGCACATTGTTCCAGCCTGAGATAGGCAAACGCTTTGCCTGCGGCAGGAGCGTCCTCCTCCGCAAGGATGGTCTGAGCCAGCTGCTCTGACAAAGCGGGATTTTTGTAGACCAACTGGAAGCTGGCGGCATTGCAGAATGCCAGATACCTGTCCAGCGGGACGGTACGCGCCTGGCGCTGCCTGTCAAAGACAGTCCGTATCGTATCCTCCTCAGTCATTAACCAACTGCACAGCAGCGTGTACCACACAATGTCCACGGTATCGTCTCTGTCCGGGCAGCGGCGCAGCAGCTGCTTCAGCCACTGACAGTATTGCTCCCGCTGCGACCGGAAAGGCTGTAGCATGTCCATCGCAACCATCAGATCCATCAGCAGCGCGCCGCTGATGGGGCCGGTCAGGAACTGCAGGCTGTGCAGGATGATGGAAGCGGCCCGCCGGCACCCGGCTGAGAGCTCCCTGTCCGCATCGAGCAGCCGCGGGCGCAGACCGGACAGGAAGGGCGCCAGATAGGACTCCGGCAGGGTTTTGCGGCGCAGGCACTGGGCGATGAGCGGATGCATGGAACAGCCGCTTTCGTCCTGCTCCAGCCAGCCCTGCCGAACCAGCAGGGACAGGTTCCGGGTAAGCTCGTCGCGGCCGGGGAACAGCTGCGGGAAATCCGCGATCAGCGTGTCCGCCGGATAGCTGTCCCGGGGCAACAGGGTGAAGAGCTGGACCACGGTTTCGCAGCCCCTCGGAATTCGGTTGGCGGGATACAGCCTTGTGAGCACCTGCTCGATCCTGACCTGCTGCCCGTCCTCCACAAAGGTCAGCGCCGCATCGCGCAAAAGGCTCTCGCGCAGAGCGCTCACCGTCCAGTCCTTGCTTCCTGCCGCACGGGCCAGCAGCCTCAAGGTCAGCGGATGGCAAAAGTCCGGGCGGGACAGCAGCTGCGAAAGCTCGCCCCGCTCCGCGACGGAGAGGGGACTGCCGTAGTTGTCCCGGAAGATCAGCGCGCAGGCGTCCGGGCTGGGCGCGCCCAGCGGATACGGCTCAAAGCCCGAGAGCGCCGGCAGCCGGGAGGTTGCCATCACCGTGCAGGGCAGCTCGCCAAGGGAAAGCAGCCCCGCGTCGGCATCCGCGTCGGCGGTCACGTCGTCGATGAGCAGCAGCAGCGTTCCGTCCTGCGCCTCGCGCCGCAGCCGGTACAGCGCGCTGTGCAGCGCCTCGTCCTGCTTCAGCGTCATCAGGTCCGGGAACGCATAGCCCATGCTCTCCGCCAGACTCGTGTGGTAGGGGATGATGGCCAGTTTGTCCACCAGATGCTCCTCGAGGCAGCGGCGAACCAGCTGGCGCAGCAGCTCTGTTTTGCCGATGCCGCCGATGCCGGAGATCAGGCACTTTTTCCCGGTCGCCGCGAGGTCCTGCAGGTCGAACAGCTCCGCCTCCCGCCCGAAAAAGCGGTTTCTGGACAGGGAGGTGTCCTGCAAAAGCGTGGAGTAGGCCGTCAGAATCCGGACCTCCTGCTCCCCCTGCTCCTGCTTCTGCCGGCGCATCTCCCACAGGGCGTTCATGCCCAGCGCTTCGCTCCGGAGCACAGCCATGGCGGAATTGCCCATGGCTGTACCCGCCGCCGCATACAGCGTCATCAGCGTCAGCAGATACGCCGCGCAGAACGCGCTGAGCTCCGGATCAGCATCAGTATCGTCGCTGAGCGCCTCAAAGACGCCCTTCAGCTGTCCTCTGATCGCTTCATTGACGCACTCATCGTCCTCCAGCACGCGCAGGAACGCCTCGGTGCGGTAGCGCAGCGCCGCGTCGGAATACTCCCGTCCCGTGAGAAAGCGTTCAAACAGCTCTACCTGATGGAGCAGCGTATCGCAGGAAATGCACGCGCCCAGCTCCCGGGCGTATTCGTGGTATATTTTCAGCTCGTCATTGCGGTTGCACAGATTGGAAAAGGAACGACTGCGCATGCCATCGTCCCGCCAGATCATCTTGCCATAGGGCAGGGAGCAGAACTCGTGCGCCATGATATCCTTCCAGAAGCGCAGCAGCGTCTGGCCCTTCCTCTGCTTTTTGCCGATGACCCGATCCGAGTACACCGGGAAATCATCGTTCAGCAGCAGGCGGTATATGCTTTTAAGGGAAAGCGTGATTCTCTCCACCTGAGCCAACACCTTTCACAATTCGTTGACTGCATAAGCATATCCTATTCACCCGCCATTTTTCAAGCGTGAGCCGTCCATTTTCTGTTTTTGTGCACGAATTTGTCTTTTTTGTGCAGAGGATGCGGTATGAGAATGAACGCGCGGGAAATTCGCACTTTTTGTGCAGCAATTCGTCGGAAATTTCCTTGCTCTCCTATTTCCGCATTCGCTACAATAGAGCATAAATCATTTTCACAAGAGGTGGCGGTATGGCTGTACAGGAAGGCAGCCCGGTTCGCGGTCTGAACGGGCGGCTCTACACGCTGGAAAAGGAAATCGGCGCGGGCGGCGAGGGGCGTGTTTACCGGATCGCTGGGCAGGATCTGGTGGGGAAAATCTACAAGAAGGTGGATCCCGAGGTCGAGCACAAAATCCGCTACATGGTGCAGCATCCCATCGAGAATCTTCGGGACAGCCAGGGCAGGGTGATTCTCGCGCTGGCCTGGCCGCAGGATATTCTCTGCGATGATCACGGTGCCTTTATCGGCTACACCATGCCCTTTATCAAGAACGGCGTGGAAATCTGCACGATTGCCCGCGGGTGCGATATGCCCAAGGCTCAGTCCATGTTCCCCGATTACAGCTGGATGTTCAATCTGCAGGTGGCCCTGAATCTGGCAAGAGCCGTGGCCTATCTCCATTCCCGCAACTGCATTGTGGGCGACCTGAACTGCAAGAACATCATGGTCTCGCCCGGGGGCCTCATCACCATGCTGGACAACGACAGCTTTGATCTGCTGGATAGCACTTCAGGCATGCATTTCCGCTGCTGCGCCGGCACGCAGGATTATCTCGCGCCGGAGCTGCAGGGGCGCAACCTGCGCTCGCCCAGCGCCGTGTTCTCCGTACACAGCGACAATTTCGCCCTGGCCATCCACATTTTCCAGCTGCTGATGAACAACTTCCACCCCTTTACCGGCAAGAATCTCGTCGTCATCCGGGATTCCACCTCCACCAACCAGCGGCTGGATCACCTGGTGAACGGCAAATGCCCCTTCATTCACAACTATGCCGATCTGACGGTGCCCATCGGCGCGCCCTATCTGAACGAGATGGTGTCGCCGCAGCTGGTCAAGGATTTTTACCGCACCTTCAATTACGACGCCGCGAGCATTCAGGCGCATGCAAGGGAGCGCACCACCGCCTCCCAATGGGTGACCGACCTGCAGCAGTTCATGAACGAGTTCTATACCCCGGGGAAGGCGTACCGCTGCCGCAACAGCGCAAGGCATTTCTACCTGCGTCATATGGGCAAGTGCGGGCTTTGCGCAGCGGATGCGCGGCTCGCCTCGTTCCGCAAGGCACAGGCTGCCAAAGCAGCCGCGGCAAAGCCCGCCGCAGCCTCCGCCGGGACACCGTCCGGGCATGCCAACGCAACGCCGCCCACGCCGCCGCGTCCGACGGCTGCGCCGCAGTCTCCGCCCAAGGCGCCCACGCAGACGCCGCTTACGACCGGGAATAAAGCGAATCAGTACAAAACACTCGATGATGAGTACAAAAAGATCGATGATGAGTACAAAAAGACGGTTGTACTGTCCATGCTGTTCTGCATCGGCGTCATCATCGCGGCGATATGGGCGACGCTCTCCCGCTGACCCGATTTGCGCCGGGGTGCGGTGCTCTGCGGGCTATGCCAAGCAAAGGAGAAATGTATGAAAACCTGTATCTATTGCGGAAGAACCTACCCGAAGGACGTCCGGGTATGCCCCGCGTGCGGGCTGAATCTGGAGCAGGCTCCGGAGAACATCATGGGGCCGATCGAGATTGACGTGGAGCCGGAGGAATGGATTCCGCCGCATCAGCATACGCCGGAGACGAGGACACCTCCTCCCCCGCAGGCCCCTCAGCCCCCCGAAGAGCAGCAGGCTCCCGGGCCGCAGCGCGCTATGCCGGAGCAGGCAGCGGCGCAGACGCTGTCGCCGGAGCTGATGCGGATATTCCGGGGGAATCAGTATATGTATGGTTTCAGGATGCTGCTGCTGATCGTCATAGCCCTCTGCCTTCTGCTGAACAACTGGCTGTACAACTGGAATGACGCTTCGAATATTATCGGTGCGTCGCTGACGACAGTTGTTCCGGGTCTGTTCTTCGGGTTCTGGGGACTCGTGCGCAGCCTTGCGCGGCTGCGAAAAACATCCGAGGAGCTGGCGGCGCAGGTCAGCGCTTCCCCCCATGGCGCGACCAGCCTGTTTTCCGCCCATGAGCGTATCGTCCTCAAAGCGCCGGTTGTCGGCGTGCTGCTCGGCGCCGGAGCGCTGTATGCCGCGTATTTCATCCTGTCAAATACCCCCCTGATGCATATAGTCTACAATCTGAGTATGCTGAGCCGAATCAGCAGCAGTGACTGGTGGTATGCCCTGAACAAGGCGAACGGGGGCATTGCGTGCTGCACGATGCTGCTTTTCTGCCTCAGCTATCCGATCCGCACCCTCCGTCTGTTTCTGCTCAGAGGCAAGGTCATCAAAACCCCGTAAAGGAGTGTCGCTATGGATTTATCGCAGGAATTCCCACAGAATGAAGCCAGAATAGCCGTGCAGAATCCCACCGTCTCGGCCTTCGGCGTCACGCTTCAGGGCGCGTCGCACAAGCGAAGCACGCCGCCCGCACCCTGTCAGGATGCGCACGCCATGCGCTGGATGGAGGACGAGGGCATTTTCCTTGCCGCCATTGCCGACGGCGTGGGCAGCTGCAAGCTCTCCCACTGGGGCGCATATACGGCGGTGAACGCTGCGCTGGAGAGCGTCCAGGAGGCCATCGGCGATCTGGCGGGCGGAAAGCGCCTTCGGCTGGATGCCGAAAGCGGAGAATTCCGCAAACAGATGAAGGAAATCATGGTTTCCGCCTTCCGCGCCGCGCAGGATGCGGTGGAGCGACTGGCGGACGAAGCGGAGCCGCCGCAGCTGGTGTTCGCCCTCCAGTCCACACTGACGCTGGCGATTTACGACGGGCAATGCCTTTACCATGGGCACGCGGGGGACGACGGCATTGTGGCGCAACTGCCCGACGGCACCGTGGAAATGGCGACTCGCCGGATGAAGGGCGAGGAGGCGAGCAGCGTCTTCCCGCTGCAAAGCGGTGAAAAGACATGGAGCTTCGGCCTGGTGCCGAAGGTCGCCGGTTTCGTCATGGCGACCGACGGCGTGCTCGACGCCTTTGTGCAGAGCCACCCCGATTACTATGGCATCAACTACTGCAATGGCATCTGCTACGCCTTCATGGAGGACGCCATGAAGCAGCTGGCAGACAAGAGCGCCGGCGCTGCCGAGGCGGTCATGCAGCAGTACCTGCGCCTCATGCAGTCGGAGGAATACACGCAGCGGGTCACCGACGACCTGACGCTGGTGGCGGCAGTATCCCCGGCGCTGATGGCGAAATCCAAGCAGCCGGATTTCAGCCTGGAGATCTGGAACACCATCGCGCAGGAGAGCATAAACGCCAAACGGCGTGCGCTCAATCACCGGGCGGCGCAGAAAGCCAGTCAGCCGGTGCAGAAGCCGGCGCTTCCGGCAGAGACGCTGGCGGCGCTTCCTCAGGAAGAACCCGCCGCCCCCAGGGAGGACGCCCCTTTTTTTCCGGAGGCCCCAAGGATGATGGGGCGAAAAAAAAGATCATCCGACAAGGAATCACCGTGGTGGTTCTGGCGCTGGTGATGGCGGCGCTTCTTGGCATGCTGCTGGTCAACCGCTTCCAGCTTCGACGGCAGAAGGCGTCGTACAATGACCTCTCGCAGCAATACAGCGCGCTCTCCGGTGCATACGAAGAGCAGAAGGCATCGTACAACGAGCTGACCCAGCAATACAGCGCGCTTTCCGATGCGCATGACGAGCAGAAGGCGTCGTACAACGAGCTGACCCAGCAATACAGCGCGCTTTCCGATGCATACGAAGAGCAGAAGGCGTCGTACAGCGAGCTGTCCCAGCAATACGGCGCGCTTTCCGAAGCGCATGACGCGCTGAAGGAGCGCTGCGACGCGCTGGAACAGGAAGCCCGGGATGCTCAGGACAGAGCGGAAAGCGCGGAGCGCGAGCTGGAAGCCATCCGGCAATCCGTCATCATCGTGGAGACAACACCGGAGCCGACGGAGCAGCCCGGCACGAGCGTCGTGGTTCAGGAAGGCCCCAATAACGAATAATCCGGCAGAAGCGACGAAGAAGGAGGAATACTCATGAAAAAATGCAGTCAATGCGGAAGGGCCTATTCGGACCTGATCACCACCTGTTCCTACTGCGGCACGCCCCTTGGCGGCAGTGCGCCGGCAGGCTCCGGCAAGCCCGTTCCGCCGCCCGTGCGTCCCGCCGCACAGCCCGTGCGCAGCAGCACGCCGCCCGTGCAGCCCGCCGCACAGCCCGTGCGCAGCAGCACGCCGCCCGTGCAGCCCGCGCCCGCTGCCGGCTCGACCACAGAGAACGTGGGCAAGGGCTTCCTTGGCGCGTGTCTGTTTGCCATGGGCGGCGCGGTCATTCAGGCGGTTCTGATCAACATCGGCATTGTGGCCGCCATTTCGGGCATCATCACCTATTTCCTGGCGATCTATGGCTATCAGAAGCTCTCGGGGATCGGCAATGCGTCCTCGAAAAAGGCGACCTGGATCGGCATCCCCGTTTCCCTGCTGATGGTGATTCTGGGAACAGCGTTCGGCTACTCCTTCTACTGCGCCCAGTATTGGGGCGTGTCCATGTCGGAAGCCGCGCACCTGATCCAGCAAAACAGCGCCATCATCGACGCCATGGGAGAGGACATCATGAGTTCCCTGATGCTCTGGGGCGTGTCCGTGGTCGTTTCCCTGATTCGCGGCAGGAAGAAGTAATCACGCATGAAGGCCGTGCGGTCGCATACCGTCAGACCTGCATGGACAAGCAACATACGTCAAAAAGAAAGAGGGCATAACCATGTACAACATCATGAATTTCGGTGAAAAGCACATTGCCTGCGTCCTTCTGGTGGACGTATCCGGCTCCATGAGCGGCAACGCCATTGCGGAATTGAACGAGGGTCTGCGCGTGTTCGGCGAGGCCCTGAAATCCGATTCCAAGGCCTATGGCTGTGCCGACGTGTGCGTCATCAGCTTTGGCAGCAAGGTGGAGCAGGTGGTTCCCTTCTGCCCCGCAGCGGAATACGTCGCCCCCGTGCTCACCGCCGGAGGATTGACCGTCATGAACGAGGCCATCATCACCGGTCTGGATATGATCGAGCTGCGCAAGCAGGAATACAAGGACGTGGGTGTGGATTACTGGCGTCCGTGGGTGTTCCTGCTCACCGACGGCGTTCCCACGGACGATGATCTGTATCAGGACGCCCAGCAGCGGCTTCAGGATGCGCTGAACAGCAAGAAGATCAACTTCTTCCCCATGGGCATCGGCAGCAGCGCGGATACCCAAACCCTGAAAAAATACACGAAGAACGGCAGCGGTATGGTGCTCAAGGCCTCCATACAGAATTTCCAGGAAGCCTTCGTCTGGCTCTCCAGCAGCATGAGCGTGGTCAGCAACTCCGATCCCTCCATGAGCAAGGTGGAGCTGGAGCCCCTGCCCAACACTATCACCGTGGAGCTGTGATGAGCGCTCCCTCGCTGGTTGAAAGGCTGATTCGCAGTCCGGAGTCGCTCACGTGGAAGGATGTGTTATCCGGCTGGAGGGAAAAGCACACCCAGAGGGATGCGGATTACGCCATGATTGCCGGCACAACGCTGGACTCTGCGCAGACTGAGATGAGCATGCTGCAAAAATGGCAGCGGCCCTGGCTGTTTTTCCGGGTGTTCTGCGTCGGACTGTCCGCGTTTGCCGTGCTGCTCGCGTCCATTTTTGTCGTCATCGCTGTTCAGGGCGCGTGTGTCAATCCCTGTCTGAACCTGCTCATGTTCCTGCTGCCGCCCTGTGTGGTGCCGGTGACGCTGATGATCCTCTTCTGGGAGATGAATGCGCCGCGAAACATCTCGCTGGCGGAGCTTATCGTGTATTTCTTCACCGGCGGCGTGCTTTCTCTGATGGTCAGCCTGCTGCTCTTCCCGCTGATTCCCGGCTACGAGGCCTCATGGGCGCCCGTGGCGGAGGAGCCGGGCAAGCTGCTCATCGCCATGTTCTTTCTCCGCCGTCTGCATCGGAAAAAAGGCAGGGTGTTCGGGCTGAACGGCCTGGCCATCGGCGCGGCGGTGGGCGCGGGCTTCGCCGCCTTTGAAAGCGCGCAGTATGCCTACGACGCCTACCTGGAGGGCATCATGCAGATGAACATCTCCTATGATGCGCTTCTCTTCCACGGCGTCAGCATGGTCTTTGTCGCCGAAACCCTGATGCCGGTGCTGATTTCCATCGTGCTGCGAGGCGTCTGCGCGGTGTGTTGCCATGTGCTTTACTGCGCCCCATACAGCTGCGTCGCCGCCCTGCATACCCAAGGCGGCAATCCCTTTGCCGCGCTGCGGCACGCAGATTTCTGGGCGGTTTTCCTGCTTTCCGTTCTAATTCATGCCCTCTGGAACGCCCCCTTCGGCAGTCTGCTGCTCAAGCTGCCCTCCGCAACTGCGGTGCTGTGGCTCAGCTGCCGCTATGGCGTGCGCAAATCCTTCGGGCAGCTCAGCGCCTGCGTCGCTACGGCCGGGCAGAGAGCTGCAGGCGCCCTGCGCATTCAGTGTGTGGCCGGGGTGCATGCCGGCGTTGCCTTTGCTTTAACGAAGCCGGAAATCCTCATCGGCAGCGACGCCGACTGCCTGCTGAGCTATCCTGTCAGCACGCCCGGCATCAGCGGCAGGCACTGCAAGCTGCTCGTCCGTCAGGGAGAGCTGTACCTGGCGGATATGGGCAGCCACGCAGGCACGTACCTCAACGGCGCAAGGCTTCGCCCCGGTACCGGCTATCCGCTGAAGGCGGGCGACAGCTTTACCCTCGGCAGCGACGAACAGGCCTTCACAGTCGGTTGACAGGCCACACTGGACAGAAGGAGGAATCACGATGAAGAAACTACTTATGGCGCTGCTGCTGTGCGCGGCGCTGCTGCCCCTGTGCGCAGGCGCTTGTGCGGCGGAGAACACGCCGGTGCCCATCGAGCCTGCGGAGGCCTTTGCTGGCGGCTCCGGCACGGCGGAGGACCCGTTCCAGATTGCCACCGCCCAGCAGCTGGCCCTGCTGGCAAAGGTGACCCATCAGGAATACGAGTGGAATCAATGGGATGAGGAAGAACTGTACCTGGAGGGCTGCTACGTCCTGACGGCAGATATTGCGCTCAACGACACCTCCAATTTCGCCAACTGGGAAAGCGAGCCGCCCGCATATGTCTGGGACCCCATCGGCGCAGCATCGAAAGATAGTGAACGAACCTATTTCAGATTCAGCGGTGTGTTCGACGGTCAGGGGCACACGATCTCCGGCCTGTACAGCCTTTCCGCGCGCCTGCATGAGAATGAGCAAATCGCCGGCGGCCTGTTCGGTGAGGCCTTCCAAGCAGAAATCCGCAATGTCAACCTCACCGATTCCATGCTGATTGCTGCCGAAAAGCAGAAAGCCGGTCTGCTTGTGGGATCAGGCTCGGGTTCCGTGATGGAAAACTGCCACGTGTCCGGCCGTCTCATCGTGGATCATGTGTATGACAGCGGCGGCGTGGCCGGTGATGTATGGGGCAGTGCCTTTACGGATTGCTCCTTCTCGGGCAGTATCGCGGCGGAGAATATCTCCGGCCACGTGGGCGGCGTCTGCGGCACGCTGTCCTGTACGGGCGAGCGGCTTGTCAACGACGCAACCATCGAAGTCCGCAATTCTCCCGTTCTTTCGGCTTGCGGCGGCGTTGTGGGCAATGTATACCATGCTGCGCTCCGGGACAGCGTCAACAACGGCAGCATCACCGTGTACGGGCAAACCTTTGTTCCCAATATCGGCGGCGTCTGCGGCGATGTCGCGGCAGGCTACACCCACGCGAAGGATGAAAACGGCAATACGTTGAGGGATGAAAACGGCAAGTGGATCAAGGTTCCGGCAAACGCTGAAATCATCGGCTGCACCAACAACGGCAGCGTGACCGCCGTGGAATCGGAGATTGTAGGCGGCATCGCCGGAACAGCGTCCTCCGTCTTTCATCCCGTAGGCACGGTCACCATTCAGGGGTGCGTCAACAACGGCGAGATTCTCGGTCTGGAGAATGTCGGCGGCATTGCAGGCGAGGCGCATTCGGAATATGGCAATTATCAGCTGAAGCAGTGCGTCAACAACGGCAGCGTGACGGCCAGCACCCGGGTCGCCGGCATTGTCGGTTCAACAAACACCACCATGGGCGCTTCTGTCATCGAAGACTGCGAAAACCGGGGCAGCGTGACCGCAACATCCGAAGAATCCGGTACCGCCGGGGGCATTCTCGGCTGGGGCGTCGATCCCACGCTCTGTTATCGAAAGGGGGATTCCGGCTCCCTGACCATCCAAAAATGCCGCAACAGAGGCAGCGTCACGGTGAATGCCGGCACGGCCGGCGGCATCATGAGCCGCCTGATGCACAGTGGACATGACTTCTTCATCGAGATCACCCAGTGCGAAAACACCGGCGCCATCCACAGCAACCAGTCCGGGCGGCTGGGCGGCATCCTCGGCGGCACCTACGCAGGGTATGTGGTTGGATTTGAAGGGAAGCCTGCCTGCACGATCCGCTCCTGCGTGAACAGCGGCGATCTGAGCTACGGGGACGCCGCGGTCAACGTGGTGGATTACGTCCCCCGGGAGCCCGGCGACGGCAGCGTGCTGAACGCCACCGAAAAGACCTGGGTCGCCATGGGCGGGAAAGCCGTGGGCGGCATTGTGGGCACCTCCTTCGATACGGTGGTGGAATCCTGCCTGAATCGGGGGCACATCCTGCTGCCCAGGGGGGTGGCGCCGCTCAGCGATGTCGAAGCCAATGTCCGCATGACCGAGGATGATTCCGTCGTCTTTGTCGGCGGCATCTGCGGTCTGACGCTGCACAACAGCGAACGCGACGCCTTTGAGACGGAGCATTACACCGACTGCGCGTATACAGACAGCTTTGCCGCCGC
>JAXEEE010000138.1:0-13986 GCA_034104265.1 Eubacteriales bacterium
CCCCCAGGCGCACCCCCCCCCCGCGCCTTGCGTCAAGCCTTCGGATTCACGAAACAGCTCACCAATCTCCAAGGAAACGGCGCGTCCCTCGCCGCTTCATCAAACACCCAAAGGAAAGGCCCCGCTGCACCATGCATGCAGCGGGGCTTTTCTGTACCGGACAACATCCTGACGCATCAGAATCTCAGCAGCGTCCTATCCCTGCCGCGTCGATCTGTCCGCTCACTCCACCCGGATCTTCATGACCACGGGCATGTCGGTGATCAGGTCGGTCTTGACGTGCAGGCCCTCCCCGTCCCGATGCCACTGAGCCGGTGCGCTTGCCCCCAGCACCTGCACATCCTCAATGATGCCGTGGAAGTTCGCCTGCCGGGAGGCGTCCTGCTCGCCCAGGGAGGTGATGCAGTATTCGCCGTCCTCGCTGCCCTTGAGGGCCGTGGCGTACAGGTAGCCGTCCTTGTAGGTGAAGCGGATGTCCTGGGGCGTAAAGTTCTTCTTGATGCCGTCGGCGAACTGGCCCTCCACGATCTGCGTGGGGCCCTCGCCGTACTTGCGCCATACATCCGTGCCGTAGATGGCCTCGCCGTTCACCGCCATCCACGCGCCGATTTCCTCCAGGATGCGCCGGTCCTCCTCCGCGAAGGTGCCGTCCGCTTTGGGGCCCACGTTCAGCAGCAGGCAGCCGTTCTTGGACACAATGTCCACCAGATCCCGCACCAGGTCGCTGGCGGGGCGGTAGTTGTTGTTCTCCGTGTAGCACCAGCTGTTCAGGGCCACGGCGGTGTCCGTCTGCCAGAAGTAGGGCTTCACGTCGGCAAACTGGCCCCGCTCCACGTCCGGCACGGCGCTACCGAAGAAGAACGCGTCGTGCTTGTAGTTGATGACCACCTCGGTGCCCCACTCGGCGGCACGGTTGTAGTAGTAGGCCGCCAGCTTCTTCAGGTAGGGCCGGACGGCGCTGTGCTGGATCCACCAGTCGAAGTAGAGAATCTTCGGCTGATAGCGGTCGATCAGCTCACAGGTGCGCACCAGCCAGTCCTCCAGGTACTCCTGGGTGGGGGTTGGCTCGCTGTACAGGTCGTGGTGGTTGGCCGGTTCGGGCATGGCGGGCCAGTAGAAGTCGCCCCGCTGCATGGGCTCCTTGATGTCGCTGTCGAACTCCTTGCCGTGGCCCATGAAGAACCAGTGCTCCACCCGGTGGCTGGAGCAGCCGGTGGTCATGCCCTTTTCGCGGCAGGCGGCGGACAATTCGCCCAGCACGTCCCGGTGGGGGCCCATCTCGTAGGCGTTCCAGTGGGAAATGTCGCTGCGGTACATCTGGAAGCCGTCGTGGTGCTCCGCCACGGGAATCACGTACTTCGCGCCGGCACGGCTGAACAGATCGGCCCAGGCGTCAGGGTCGAATTTCTCCGCCTTGAACATGGGGATGAAGTCCTTGTAGCCGAACTCCTTCTGCGGGCCGTAGGTCTTGACGTGATGCTCGAACTCCTTCGAGCCCTGGATGTACATGTTGCGGGAGTACCACTCGCTGCCGAAGGCGGGCACGCTGTACACACCCCAGTGGATGAAAATGCCGAACTTCAGCTGCTTGTACCAGTCGGGCGTCCTGTAGTGGGACAGGGAGGCCCAGGTGGCGTCGTAGGGGCCACGGGCGATGACCTCGTCGATGGTCTTCAGGTAGTCTTGCATGGGAATATCTCCTTTTGTTATGGTGGGTGCCGGCATGGGCTGATTGATTCATTTCATTCCACGCCGAAGCGGAAACACCTTCACAGCCGGAAAATTTTCTGACGTGCATCCCCGGCATGCGCGTCAGCAGCCAGCAGCGGTCATTGCTTGCAATCCATGCTGAAATCCGCTATACTGGTGAAAACCTTGCCATTTTTCGCAAAGAAGCGAGGATGAAAACATGAAACGCATAGGGCAATGGATCCGCAGCTGCATCGGCAGGCTGCTGGATCTGCTGGGCCGCTTCCGGCTGATGACCATCCTGAAGGCCGCAGTCATCGTCGCCGTCATTCTGTTCACCCTGTCCCTGCTGCTCTCCAACCGCATCGCCCAGGGGCTGATCCACTCCGAGTATGAGGAGTACAACGAGACGATCTTCCGCCAGGCGGAGACGGCCATCAACCGCTCCGTTTTGGATCTGTCCCAGCTGTGCTATATCTTCATGTCCAACGATACCGTCGCGGAGTACCTGTCCGCCCCCACCTTCAAAGATCGCATGGCCATGATGGATTCCCTCAACGCGGAGTTTGACCGGCTGATCATCCTGCAATCCGATATCAAAAGCATCCTGCTCTACGATCTCAGCGGCAAAATGATCGCCTCCGCCAGCTCCGGCGCGTCCCCTGCCCCCGCCCTCATCAAGGCGGACAGCATCACTTTCTCCGGCCGCACGGAGTTCAACAACCGGGACTTCTTCAGCATTCATCTGCCCGTGTACAACCTGGACGCCTCACGCCGCTCCCAGAAGATCGGCTACTGCCAGATGCTGGTCAGCATGGATTTCCTGCGCAAGAGCCTGGAGGCCATCCTGCCCAATCAGGACTATTTCTGCCTGCTTACCGACGGTCAGGGGGAGACGCTGCTGCAGGAGGGCGAGATTCCCCCGGACATCCTTAAGGAGCTGCTGGCCATGGAGGATTTCTCTTCCGAGCCCGAGGGCCAGGTGCTTTATCAGGCCCGGCTGGATCGCACGCCCTGGACCATTCACTTCGGCATCCCGCAGAAGCAGCTGTATGCCTCCATCAACCTGCTGCAGCAGAACTACCTCATCACCTACCTGATCATCGGCGTCCTGCTGCTGCTGCTGTTCGTGGCGGTGTACGCCGGGGTGCTGCGGCCCATCCACACCCAGATTCTTTTCATGTCCTACTATGCCAGGAACCGCACCAGCCGCATGAAGGTCGCCTCCCACAACGAGATGGGCGAGCTGGCCAGCCACCTCAACCAGATGCTGGACGACATCGACCAGCTGACCGCCGAAAATGTCCGGGCCCAGCAGCGCATTCTGGAGGCCCAGTACCAGAAGAAGCAGTCCGAGCTGTTCGCCTACCGCAATCAGGTGAATCCCCACTTCCTGCGCAACACCTTTGAGACCATCCGCGGCATGGCGCTGTACCATCACGTGGAGGACATCGCCGCCATCACCGAGTCCCTGTCGGAGCTGTTCTCCTACAACCTGCTGGGCAAGGGCTACGCGCCCCTGCGGGAGGTGCAGGCCCACATCGAGAACTACACCTCCATCATCCGCTACCGCTTCAACAACCGCTACACCATCCTGACCGACATTGCACCGGAGGCGCTGGACGTGCTTTTCCCGAAGATGGTGGTGCAGCCCCTGGTGGAGAATGCCATTTTCCACGGCCTGGAGACGGTGGAGACGGGCGGCACGGTGCGGGTGGAAATCCGCCAGACCCCGGACGGGCAGCGTCTGCTGCTCACCGTGGCGGACAACGGCATGGGCATTACGCCCGAGGACCTGAAGAGCTTTGAGGAGGATCGCCTGGCCTACGACCGCACCAGCGGTTTCCCCGCCCGCAAGCATGGCGTGGGCATGATCAACATTTACCGCCGATTGCGCCTGTTCTACGGCGATGAGCTGGACTTTGCCATCGACAGCACCCTGGGCCAGGGCACCACCGTGCGCATCGGCGTGCCCTGCGGCATCCATGATATGGAGGAAAAGCATGTACCGGGTTTTTTTGATTGACGACGAGCCCTGGACCATGATCAGCCTGGAGCATCTGCTGGACTGGCAGCAGCTGGGCTTTGAGATCGCCGGGAAGTTTGACAATGCCCGCGCGGCCTGGGAGCAGATTCAGCTTCAGCCGCCGGAGGTCATTGTCACCGATATCCGCATGCCCGGGCTCAGCGGCCTGGAGCTGCTCAGCCGCATCCATGAGGCCGCCCTGCCCGTGGAGGTTGTGCTGAACAGCGCCTTTGCGGATTTCGCCTACGCCCAGGAGGCCATCGGCAAGGGGGCCTTCGAGTATCTGCTCAAGCCCGTGCGCCGCGACAGGCTGACCGACTGCGTCCGTCAGCTGCGGGATAAGCTGGAGCGGCGCAACGTGCAGCGGGTGCAGGAGGACGAGGCACGCCGCCGGGCGCTCCTTGCCCGTGCCGCCACGGCCCGGGAGGCCTCCGCGGCGCTGGGCGGCACGATGGACGGGGAGATCGCCCTGCTCTACGGCGGCGAGGCGCTGGAGACGCTGCTGCCGCACCTGCCGGAAAGCGCCGCATGGCCCCGGGTCGCCCTGGGCAGCGGCGAGCGCGTGCTGCTGATCCCCTGGGAGGACACGCTGGAGGCCCGGTTGACCGCCCTGTGCCGCGAGCAGAGCATGACGGGCGTCTTTGGCCTGGCCCGGGGCGACACCCGGCTGGACACGCTGATGTACCTGGCGAAAAACGCCTGGCTGTCCGCCCGCTTCGCCGGCGCGCCGGGATTCGTGGCCACCCTGGACAGCGCGGGCTACGCCCAGGAGGTGGATCTGTTCATGGCCCTGCAGTACAACCGCCGCAGCATGGTGATGAGTCACCTGGAGACGCTGCGCGGGGAGGTAGAGGCAGGGCGGCTCCTGCTGGACAAGCTCTTCACCCTTCTGCTCAGCATGGACAGCATCTGGCGGCACACCCAGGGGCAGCCCTCCATCTTCCCCTCGGAGTGGAAGCAGTATACCGACCTGACGCGGGATTACCCGGACAGCACGGCGCTCTTCGGCCACCTGACGGCAGTGTTCTTCGATGACCCGGACGAGGCCCTGCTGACCCCCGTTCTGGAGGAAGTCGAGACCCACTACGCCTGCAACCGCACCCTGGCCGACCTGGGCCGGGAGCTGGGCGTCAGCCAGGCGCACCTGAGCCAGCTGATCCGCCGTCACACCGGCAGAACCTATTCCGAGCTGGTGCAGGAAAAGCGCATGGCCAGGGCCAAGGAGCTGCTGGCCTACTCGGAGATCGCGGTGATGGATATCGCCATCGAGGTGGGCTATTCCGACCAGTTCTATTTCTCCAAGCTGTTCAAGCGGCTGTGGGGCATGTCCCCCAACGCATGGCGGAAGCAGGCGCGTTCTGGCTATAAAATTACCAAATCCGAAATGAAATAGTCCATGTACATTTTCCGGGCGGCGTATTATGATCGAAAGCAAGGAAGATGCCCCGTTGTCTCCGGCATCTTCAAAAGAACGAATGGAGGTACCCGCACATGAAAAGGTTTGCCGCCCTCGCCATGGTTCTGGCGCTCCTGTTCACCCCGCTGTTCGGTCAGAGCGCTCTGGCTGACGATGTGGTCATCAACTGGTACTCTGACGTATCCGGCTGGGGCCCCGCCAACTGGAACGGCGTGACGTCCTCTCCCCTGCTGGACGCGCTGAAGGAGAACTTCGGCGTGACCATGTCCATCGAGCAGCCCGCCACCGACGCTGCCACCAAGCTGGCGCTGATGATCGCCACCAACGACCTGCCCGACCTGATCTCCATCACCGACTCCGAGACCATCGCGCAGCTGATCGAATCCGGCTACGTGTACACCATCCCGGAGTTCCTGGAGAAGTATGATCCTGACTCCCACCTGCTCAAGGACTTCCCCGAGGATGTGAAGAAGGCCATCGTGGACGCCTACGGCGACTGGTGGTTCTTCCCCTCCCACATGGACTCCGTGGATCACCGCGAGACCTATCCCCTGTGCTCCGAGGCCTATGTGAACAACGTGGTGTACGGCTCCAACTCCGCCATCATGTTCAACACCAAGATCATGGAGGATCTGGGCATCACCCAGGAGGACGTGCAGACCCAGGACGCCTTCATGGCCACGCTGGAGAAGGTCAAGACCTCCGGCTACACCGTGGACGGCAAGCCCGTGATCCCCGCCACCATGAACGCCAACCTGTGGATCGGCGGCTCCCTGGACGGCAACATGAGCATGTCCTTCGGTATCGCCCCCGTGGATGCTGAGGGCAACTACCGCCACAAGGAAATGAACCCCGGCTACAAGGAAGTGCTGAAGTTCGCCAACGACATGGTGCGCGGCGGCTACATGGATCTGGATCTGCTGACCCTGGACGAGAACGCCCTGGTCACCATGATCGACGCCGGTCAGGTGTTCTGCTGGTTCGGCAACCCCGCCCAGACCAACCTGGCCAATGCCAACATGACCTCCTTCGGCCCCATCCTGTCCCGCACGGGCGCTGTGCCTGTCATGGGCATCAACTCCCAGGCCGGCACCGGCTGGATCAAGACCTTCGTGTCCAAGAACTGCAAGAACCCCGAGGCCCTGGCCAAGGCGTTCTCCTTCATGTCCAGCGAGGAAGGCCTGTGGCTGAACTACTACGGCGTGGAGGGCGCTGATTACACCAAGCAGGAAGACGGCACCATGGTCCGTACCGCCGAGGGCCTGCAGCGCTACAACGAGAACTACATCCAGAACATCTGGCTGTGGCCCTTCAACGACACCGACTTCTTCTGGTGCACCACCCCCGGCCCCGACAAGCAGGCTGACGGCGCCAACGGCTCCGACATGGCCTACTCCATCGCCTGCTCCGCCATGGGCCGCTGGGAAACCACCTACATCTACAACTCCGGCCTGCTGACCAACGTGGACTCCAAGCCCCTGGATCCCACCAGCGACCTGGGCATCAAGTACACCCAGATCGAGCACTACCTGGAGAGCCAGAAGGCCAAGATCGTTGCCGCCGCCTCCGAGGAGGAGTTCGAGAAGGAATACCAGGCGATGATCGACACCCTGAACAGCTATGACATCACCGCCGTGGACGCCGCGCTGAACGAGTATCTCCAGGCCGCCTGCACCGCCAACGAGCAGCGGATCGAGAACCCCAACGCCGCCATCTACGAGAAGTAATTTCACCCCCTGATCCCGCACGGCGGAGCGACCCTTCGCCGTGCGGCTTTTCCCGGGCGCGGCAAAGCCGCCCATGCGCTGGCTCTGCCGCGTCCGGCACACGATTCATCTGCCCTTTCCGGCAGCACAAGGAGGCCACTATGGCAAGAAAAAACACGCGCGGGAAACTGGGCTATGAGTTCGGCGTGCAATTCCAGCTGCATTCCATGATGCTGCCGGGCCTGCTGCTGATGATCATGTTCAGCATTGTGCCGCTCTTCGGCCTGCTTCTGGCATTCAAGAACTACAAGGTCACATCCGGCATCGCCGGCATTTTCACCAGCCCCTGGTACGGCTTCCAGAACTTCAAGATTATTTTTTCCAATCATGACTTCGGCAACATGATCAAAAACACGCTGGGCATCAACCTCATCGGCCAGCTGGTGTCCATCCCGCTGACCATTGTCCTGGCGCTCTTCATCAACGAAATTCCCCACGAGCCCATGCGAAACACCGTCAAGACGGTAACCTACATGCCGCACTTTGTTTCCTGGGTCGTGTTTGGCACCATCGTGATCAACCTGCTCACCTCCGACGGTGTGATCAACAAGCTGCTCCTGGCCATGGGGGTGCTGGAAAATCCGGTGGTGTTTATGGCCAAGGCCGATTATTTCTGGACCATCAGCATCGTATCCAGCCTGATCAAGGAAATCGGCTGGGGCACAATTCTCTACACCGCCGCCATCTCCGGTGTAGACACCACCCTCTATGAAGCGTCGGAGATAGACGGCGCGGGCCGCTACCGCAAGATGTGGTACATCACCCTGCCCACCATCAAGGGCACCATTGTGATCATGCTCATCTTCGCCGTGGCGGGCATCATGAACAACAACTTCGACCAGATTTACGTCTTGCAGAACAGCTTCAACCTGGAGCGCAGCGAGGTCATCGACACCTACATCTATAAGGTGGGCCTGCAGCAGCTGCAATTTGGCGTGGCGTCGGCCATCAACATCTTCAAGTCCGCCATCGCCCTGGCGCTGCTGTTCACCGCCAACTTCGTCTCCCGTAAGCTCACCGACAGCGGACTGTTCTGAGAAAGGAGGCAACCGTCATGGCTCAAACCGCAGGCTTCCGCAAGGATCGCGTGGTCAAGCCCAGCGACCGGCTGTTCACCATCATCCTGTACATCTGCATGACACTGGTGATGTTCATCACGGTCTATCCCATGTGGTACTCGGTGATCAACTCCCTGAACACCGCCTCCGATCTGGCGAAGAACGGCTACGCGTACCTGCTTCCCCGGGAGTTCACCCTGGACAGCTGGATCAGCGTGGTCAAGGACCCGGAGATCGTCCGCGCGTTCATGATCACCTTCAGCCGCACGGTGATCGTCACCTTCTTCCAGACGCTGATCACCGCCATGTTCGCCTACGGCTTCTCCCGCAGCTATCTGCGGGGGCGCAGGCTGTACTCCTCCATCGGCTTCCTGAGCATGTACCTCTCCGGCGGCGTGATCGCCTACTTCATCCTCTTCAACGCCCTGAAGCTGTACAACACCTACTGGGTGTACATCATCCCCTGCCTCTTCGGCGGCTTCTACAACGTGATCATCTTCAACGCCAACTACAAGTCCATCCCCGACACGCTCTTTGAGTCCGCGAAGATCGACGGCGCCAGCGAATACCGCATCTTCTTCCAGATCGTGCTGCCCCTGTCCAAGCCGGTATTGTCCGCCCTGGCCATCTTCACCGCCGTGGGCATCTGGAACGACTACTCCGCCACGCTCTACTACACCCGCTCCCCCCAGCTGCAGACCCTGTCGTACTACCTGCTGGCCATCACCAAGTCCAGCAAGGCGGCCGAGGAGCTGCAGAAGTCCATGAACGTGGGCGTAGCGGCCAACCTGGCCAACGTGGTCAGCCAGAGCTCCAATTACCGCACCATCGAGCTGGCCTGCATGGTGCTGGCCGCCCTGCCGCTGATCATCATTTACCCCTTCCTGCAGAAGTTCTTCGAGAAGGGCATGATGATCGGCTCCGTGAAGGGCTGACGAACGCAACCTGCCCCGGGGCTGTCAAGACACGGCTCCGGGGATTCTTTCATGCAAGGAGGATTCTGTTATGCCCACTGCTCCCGCGCCCCTCTTCCGCGACCCCATTTCCGACGGTCCCACCGATCCCACCATCATCTGGAACCGCCAGGAAAAGACCTGGTGGATCATCTACACCTCCCGCCGGGCCAACGTCCCCTGCCACGATGTATCCTGGGTGCACGGCACCGACCTGGGTGTGGCCTCCTCCGCGGACAACGGCCAGACCTGGCTCTACCGCGGCACGCTGAACCTGGAGGCCATCGAGCATGGCCGCAACACCTACTGGGCGCCGGAGGTGCTCTGGCACGGCGGGCAGTACCACATGTTCGTCAGCTACATCACCGGCGTGCCCACCGCCTGGGTTGGCGACCGCACCATCCTCCACTACACCAGCGACAACCTCTGGGACTGGAAGTACGAGCATGCCGTGTCCCTGCCCAGCCGCCGGGTCATCGACGCCTGCGTGCATCCCCTGCCCGGCGGCGGCTGGCGGCTGTGGTACAAGGATGAGAGCGACCGCTCCCACACCCATTACGCCGACAGCCCCGACCTGTTCGCCTGGGAGCACCGGGGTATCGCCACCCGGGATCAGGCCCAGGAGGGCCCCAACGTTTTCGCCCTGGGCGGCAGGTACTGGATGATCGCGGACATCTGGGACGGTCAGGCGGTCTATGCCAGCGATGATCTGACCAGCTGGGTACGCCAGGAGGGCGCGATCATGTCCGGCGCGGGCCAGCGCCGGGAGGACGGTAACCGGGCCCACCACGCCGACGTGCTGGTGGTGGATGATCACGCGTACATGTTTTACTTTGTGCATCCCGCAAAGCAGGAGACAGACAACCTGGACGGTCTGGGTCACCCGAACCCCCGCCGCTCCAGCCTGCAGGCAGCGGAGCTGAAAATCATCGACGGCCGCCTGACCTCCCTGCGGGATGAAGCGTTTGACTTTTTCCTGCCGGACATGCAGGCGTAAGCCCTGCCCCGGAGGAATTCACGGGGGAAATCGTCATGAAGCGCTTTCAATCGCCGCCCAAGGGCTACGGCATCGTTCCCTTCTACTGGTGACTGGGCGATAAGCTGACAAAGGAGCGGCTCTCCTGGCAGCTGGATCAGCTGGAGGGCCACCACATCAGCGGCCTGCAGGTGAACTACGCCCATTCCGATCAGGGCGGGCCATCCTGGGGCCTGACCTGCGAGAGCGACCCGCCCCTGTTCTCCGAGGACTGATGGGCGCTGTTCGGCTGGTTCCTGCAGGAGGCGAAGAAGCGGGGCATGTCCGTCAGCCTGAGCGACTACACCCTCTTCGCCCCCGGGCAGGGCTATTTCACCGACTGGGTGCTCCAGCGCCGGCCGGACATGCAGGGGCAGCTGCTGCATCAGCATGCGCAAAAGGTCAGCCGGGGCGAGCGGATCAGCATCGCGCTGCCTGCGCCGCCGCTGTGCGCCGTCATCGTGCATGGCAGCGAGTCGATACCTGTGGAAGGCTGCATGGAGGACGGTTCGTGGCGCTGCACCACCCCCTGCGAGGGTGAGCTGCGCGTTGTGTACGCCGCGCCGGAGCCCAATTCCTTCGACCCCATGCATCCCGACGCAGGGGATGAGATCATCCGGGCATTCTTCGGCATGTTTGAGCAGCGCTTTCCCGGGGAGTGCGGCAAGGGGCTGAATTTCTTCTTCTCCGACGAGCTGAACTTCGGCATCCACGGCAAGCTGTGGGACGACTTCTTTGCCGACGCCTTCATCGCCCGCAAGGGCTATGATATCCGCCCGCTGCTGTACCTGGTCTTCTGCGCGGGCAATCCGGAGGCCGTATCCATGCGGCTGGATTACTACGACGTGATCGTCGCCCTGGAGGAGGAAAACTACTTCCGCAAGGTCTGCCGATGGCACGAGGAGCGGGGCATGACCTACGGCTGCGATCATGGCAGCCGGGGCTATGACGTGGTGGAATTCGGCGACTACATGCGCACCCAGAAGTACAACCAGGGCCCTGGCTGCGATCAGCCGGGGCTGGCCTCCGACATCATCAAGAACAAGGTGGCCGCCTCCATCGCCCACCTGCATCACCGGCCCCGGGTGTGGCTGGAGGGCTTCTACGGCAGCGGCTGGGGCACCACCTCCACCCAGCTCACCGACGCCATTGCCCGCAACTACGTCATGGGGCAGAACCTGCTGTCCCTGCACGGGCTGTACGATTCCACCCACGGCGGCTGGTGGGAGTGGGCGCCTGCAACTGCTTCCGCATGCCCTACTGGAAGCACCTTTCCGCCCTGACCGGCGCGGTGGAGCGGCTCAGCTACCTGATGACACGGGGCGAGCGCTGCTGCGAGGCGGCCATCATGTACCCCGTCTCCGCGGTGGATGGCGGTCTGGACGGGCAAAAGGTGGTGGACACGGCCTTCGCCCTGGGGCGCGGCCTGTACAGCCACGGCGTGGACTTTGACTTTCTTGACCGGGAATCCCTGTGCGCCGGGGTGGCGGCGGAGCAGTTCCGCTTCATTGTAGTGCCGGAGATGCGGGTCATGCGTGGGGATGAATACCGTGCCCTGCTGGACGCTGCGCAACGCGGCGTGCAGGTTGTGAGCATCGGCGCGCTGCCCGCCTTCGGCCCGGATCAAGCCGCAGAGCTTGCCGCTGCCCTGACCCCGCTGTGCTTCTTCGCGGCGGATGCGCCGGAGGCCCTGGCGTATCTGCTCGGGCACGCGGGCCGGGACGTTCATCCTGCTTCAACGGAGGAATTCTACCTGCAGCACCGGCGGTATGGCGATGTGGACATCTGCATGACCTACGGCATTCCCAAGGGGGAGCGGTGTCTTTTCCGCGCCCGGGGGAAGGCTGTCTGGATGAACCCCTGGGACGGCAGGGCCTATGGGATTCCCAACGCCGTGCAGACCCCGGAGGGCGTTGTCCTTGACATGCCCGTTGCCTCCGGGGAGTTCGCGGTATTCGCCTTTGGCGATGTGGAGCCGGATGCCATGCTGGACTGCGCGGAACCCGTTGCCACGCTGCCCCTTGACGACGTATGGGATTTTGATCTGCTGCCCACCATGGACAACACCTGGGGCGACTACGAGCTGCCTGCCACGGAGGGGCTTCTGCCCTGCCAGGTGAAGGAGGTTCGCTGCGGCGACGAAGCCTGGCGCATCAGCTACGGCCCGTACCTCCTGACGAAGGAGGCCTTCCCCACCGAGGAGGCCTACCGTTCCGCGCTGCTCCAGGCCGCTGCGGGCAGAGTGGAGGGCTTCGCGCCCTACGTATTCTCCATGCGCTACGGCGTGGAGGATCTGCCCGGCCATCAGGGGTACCACGGGCTGAAGGGGCAGGTATCCGACGACTTCCTCACCATCGGCGCAGCGAAGCTCACGAACACCTCCGACACCTTCCTGCCCTACGAACAGGGCTTCGGCAGGGTATTCTTCACCCATGTGGTCTGCGAGGAGGAGGTACAGGCGACGGTTCTCTGCGGGGATATGAAGCCCGACGCACTGTACGTCAACGGCATGCTCACCGACCCGGACGGGCCTGTTATGCTCCATTGCGGCGCGAACCGTGTAGCGGCGGGCTACCGCCATCCGGGGCGGACGCACCTGATCTTTGCCGTGGGCGAGGTGAAGCCCACCGGGTATCCGCTGGCCATGACCTGGTACAGGCATCCCGCGGTGCTGCCCTTTGACTGTCTGGGTCGACAGGAGTCCCCGACAACCTTCTGCTTCACCGCGCCGCCGGGCCTGCAGCGGATGGAGATGGCCGCCTGCGGCGCCGTTCAGGCCGTCACGGCAGGGGGCAAGGCCCTGCGCCTGACCCGCAGCGCGGGCGTGTGCATCGCCGCGCTGGACGCACCTGCGGATTTCCCCTGCGAGGTACGCATTACCCTGAGCGGCACGGGCGGCTGCCGGGGCGTCGCTGCCTTCGCGGAGCCCATCCGGCTATTCTGCGTCCTGGGACGGATGCCCGCGGGGGACTGGTCGCGCATTGACGGGCTGAAGTACTACGCCGGGGGCGCGGCCTACAGTCAGCGGGTAACGCTCACAGAGGCGCAGTGCAGGGCCCGGACGGAGCTGCACCTGTCCGACCTGACCACCTCGGCGGAGGTGCTGGTGAATGGGCGGAGCATGGGTGTGCGCGTGGCGCCGCCGTGGCAATGGCGCATCGGGTCTGCGCTGCATCCGGGCGAGAATGACATCCGGGTGGAGGTCTCCAACACCATCGGGAATCATTACGGATACATTCCCACCCGGTACAGGTCGGGTATCGTGTCCGGCCTGACAGGGCGGGCGTGGTTGACGCACCCTTCGCAGAATGGTATCATATAACCGGCTTCTGGCAAGCATAGCATCATGCGCGGCCGGAAGCATCCGCAGGCACAGGTTCAGCAGACAGGAGGCGCAGGTATGTACAAGAACATTCCCAGGCAAGTCAAGCTGCAGCTCACGGAGCAGATCGACTATCTGCCGGGTCAGGTGGTCAGCAAGACCCTGGTGCAGAACAGTCTGGTCAGCATGACGCTCTTCTCCTTCGACAAGGGGGAGGAGATTTCCACCCATGCCGCCGGCGGCGACGCGATGGTAACCGTGCTGGAGGGCAGGGGCCGCTTCACGGTGGCGGACGAGGTATTCTACCTGGAGGCGGGCGACACGCTGATCATGCCCAAGGACATTCCCCATGCGGTGTATGGCGAGGAACGCTTCAAGATGCAGCTGATTGTGTCCTTCTGACAGGCTGCACCCGCTTCATGAGGACTGCCGGCAGACAGACAAAGCCCCCGCTGCATGGACTGTGCAGCGGGGGCTTTTGTTGGACGTTGGGTATATGTTTTCTGCGGATCGAAGCTGGATGTACGGTTTCCTTGGGGGTTCGCGAGCTGTTTCGTGAATCCGAAGGATTCACGAAAGGCGCGGGGCGTTTGCGCCTGCGGGCGCGGGGTGCCTCCGGCGGCCAGGGGCTGACGCCGCCCCTGGACTCTGCGCAAGGGGCATCGCCCCTTGACCCTTTTCGCTCCGTGGTTCCCTTGGGGGTGCGCGAGCTGTTTCGTGAATCCGAAGGATTCACGAAA
>JAXEEE010000139.1:0-13897 GCA_034104265.1 Eubacteriales bacterium
AGCATGATGGCATTGGCCAGCAGCTCGATGAAGGGGTAGAAGGTCAGCCACAGCTTGTTGATGCGCAGGTTGCTCTCCAGGTAGGCATGATTGCGCTGCTCAAACTGCTCCTTCTCGTACTCCTCCCGTGCGAAGGCCTTCACCACCCGGTTACCGGCGATGTTCTCCTGGGCGGCGGTGTTCATGTCGGAGAGGCGGTCGCGCATGGCGATAAAGCGGGGCCGCACATGAGCGGAGTAGAACTTGGTGATGACCATCAGCACGGGGGTGATGACGATCATCATCAGCGTCAGCTTCCAGTTCACGGTGAACAGATACACGCCCGTGAACAGGAACACGCACACGCTGTCGATCACCCGGTAGTCGATATAGCTGATGAAGTGGCGGCACCAGTCCAGGTCGGCGGACATGCGGGTCATCAGGTCGCCCGCCCGGTGCTGGTCAAAGAAGCGCATGTCGTTGTACTGCAGCTTGCGGAAGAGCTTGGTGCGCAGGTTGAAAAGGACATTCTGCGAGTTGCCCTCCAGCAGGATGACCATCAGGTACCGCGATGCCTCGCGCCCCAGCTTGACCGCCAGCATCACCGCCAGAATCCCCAGCAGGGGTTCCGGGTTCTGCGCGACGATCACGTCGTCAATCAGCCGCTGCGACAGCGCGGGGTTCACCAGCAGCAGCGCGCTGGTGACGGCGCTGATCACCAGTGCCAGAATCTGTCGCTTGTGCAGGTGGGCGTCCATGTTGTCCCAGAGCCATTTGATTTGCCTTCGCATCTTCACAATCGCTCCTGTTCCTGTCGTTTGGGAGGGATATTTCCCCGGGAAAACTGCCCGGGAGATTCCCAAAAAAGACGCTTGTATCATAGCACATTTCCGTGTATACTTTCAGACAAAGCGTCAACAAAATCAGACGAAAGGTGCGGTTTATGATCATGCAGCCCCAGGTTCAGCATGTGTCGAAGGAATGCCTGATCTTCTTCTACAGCCGTCTGTCCGCCCCGTATCACCTGCACACGTCCTTTGAGATGGTGCTGCCCCGGCGCGGCCCGGTGCGCGTGCGCCTGGCGGAGACGGAGCGCACCGTTGAGCCGGGGGAGCTGCTGGTCATCTTTCCCGGAATCCCCCACAGCTATGAGCCCCAGCAGACCGGCGACGGCCTGATGCTGATCTTCAGCAACAAGCTGTTCTCGGGCGCGGAGGAGGACTGGCTGACCCTGCGCCCCGCCCGTCCCGTGATCCCCCTGAAAGACGTTGACAGGGACGTGGCATACTGCCTGGAGCGGCTGGCGGACTTCGCCCGGGGCACGCCCATGAACACCATGCTGGCCCAGGCGTACCTGTCGCTGATCTTCCTGCGGATGCTGCCCGCCCTGCAGCCGGAGCGGCCCGTCCTGTCGGGCGACACCGACCTGCTCTATCAGGCCATGGAGTTCATGTCCCAGAACCTGACCGCGCCCCTGACCCTGCGCAGCACGGCCCGGGCCCTGGGGGTGAACAGCTACTACCTGTCCCACATGTTCAGCGAGCGGCTGCACATGGGCTTCCGCACCTACCTCAACGCCCTGCGCATCGACCAGGCCCGGCGGTATCTGCGGGTCACCAACCGCCCCATTGAGGATATTGCCGCCGATTGCGGCTTTGCCAACCTGCGCACCTTTGACCGGGTGTTTGCCGAGCGATGCGGCTGCACGCCCCGGGACTTCCGCAAGGCCGCGGCGGAGCTTCGCCTGACCCGGAACAGCGGCGATCCAGCGGAATAACGTGAGCGTCCCGCCTCAGGATGCCCACGCTGCCGCATGGCAACACCGGGCGCAGCATGACCGATGCCAGCCTCCAGGCTGCCCGATCCTGGGATCGTCCCCGACGCCCCTGCTGCATCAGAGAAAACAAACGTGAGCGTCCCTTTTGCAGGACGCCCACGTTTTGTTTTTCACCGGATGATTCCGCCATGCAGGCGTTGACCCAGGCAATGAAGTTCTCCGTGGAGGTGCCCGTACGCTCCGCCTCCACATGGGCCTGACCCCATACCATGGCGAAGTCCACATCCTCCACCGCAGCAGTCTGCTCCAGCGCCAGGGCCAGGTTGATCTCCGTGTTCACGGCGGTGTCGCCCTGGTTGATACCCGTGCGGATGCGCCAGTACCGGGCGGGCATGGCGGTCTGATAGCCCGCGTAGGCCTCGCACAGGTAGTACATGGGGTTGTACAGATCGACCCGCGCAACCACCGTGTTGCCCTGCGCATCCGTCCGGGCCAGATCCTCCGCGAAGGCCGCAGCGTATTCCGTAGCCGCCAGCAATTCAGCCATGGTCGCGTCGAAGTGCGCGCCCTGCCCGTCGCCGTAGCCGAAGAGGATGTTCTCGCCCTGGGTGCGGTTCAGGTCGTCAAAGGCGCCCACGGACTTGCTGGCGTTCTTCAGCGCCCGGGCGAAGTCCGCCACGCTGCGCACCGAGGCCGTACCCGTAGCCGCGTCGCAGGTGACCCACTCCCCTGCGGCGTTCAGTGCGGCGATGTGGTCCTCCGCCGTCTCGTACACACCGGAGAGCGTCACGCCCGTCCCGCCTGCCGCGGCTGGGTGTAATCGACGGAGCCGGTCTGATCCCCGGGCATTCCGCCCTCAGCCAGGCCCTCCGGCGCGCCGCCGGGAAGCCCGCCCCGGCCTTGCCTGCCGCCCTCGGGACGCTCGCCCGCAGGGAAATCCATCGTCCTGCCGCCGCCGAAGCCGCCCCGGCCGCCGGAGGCCCCGCTGGCCTCATCGGGGAAGGTCGTATCCGCCAGGAAGTTGTTCAGCGAGGTCTCGATCTCCGAAAGCACCAGGTCGTAGTAGCTGCCCGCCTGCCAGATACCCTCCTCGGAGGGCTCCAGGGTCAGCAGTCGGCCATCGCTGTCCTTCAGACCCAGGCCGTTGATGTAGGCGGCATAGGCCTCCGCCAGGCCGTCGGACAGGGCCTGCTCCGCCTCGCTCAGGCCGGTGCGGGTCATGCCCATGTTCCACTCGTAGGCCGCATCCGCCGTATCCAGGTTGGTGATGGGGCACCAGCACATGGAGCCCATGACCGTGTCGCTGACGCCCTCCGCCGCGCCGATGGCTTCCAGATAGGGCGCATAGCCGGGCGCATAGCCCGTCGCGCCGATCAGCGCGCTCTGGGCTCCGCCGCCGCTCATGCCCAGGGTGAAGACCGCCGCCATGTTGCCCGGCAGCAGCCCTTCCTGCAGGCGGGTGTAGCGGATGGCCGCCTTGAAGTCCGTCACACCGGCGGGCGCGCCTGCGTCACGGCCCCTGGCCCCGGCAAAGGCCAGCACAAAGCCCGCGTCCGTGTAATCGCTGATGCTGCCATAGCCGCAGGAGGACGTATCGTCCGTGGGAGCCGCCATGGCCGCGTAGCCCGGTGTGTTCACCGGCAGGACGATGGGCGCGGTCAGGGCGGTGTATTGCCCGACCTGGCCCTCCGGATTCACGGCGCAGGTGTAGGTGCCGTCGCCGTTGTCCGTGGCGTTCATGTACGCCCCGGGAACGAAGAAGCCCATGGTTTCCCGTTCGGGATCGGTAGGATTGGCGCAGTAGCCCAGGCCCGTCTGCCAGTAGAAGTCATGCTCGGCGTTGTACTGCCAGCGGTTCCTATCCAGCAGGGGCAGGCTACCGGTGACATGATCCTCCGCCAGGGCCGTACCGCCAGCCAGCGCAAGCGCCGCGCTCAGCAGCAGGCTCGCCGTCTTTTCAAGGGTTGATTTCAGGGTTGAGGTTCCTCCTTCACGGACGCATCCGCCTGCTTTCCAGGCCCACGCCTTACCGCCATCCTACCACCGGCCTGTGACCATCCTGTGAAGAACGGCTGCATTTCATCTGCGCAGGAAGCCGAAGAGGCCCTTCTGCTCCGCAGCGCAGGCGGTGATCTCCCCCACCGTGTAGCCGGTGGCCTCAATGACCTGCCGCAGCCTGGCCTCCTCCGGCGCGGCTTCCGCGAGGATCACCGTTTCGCCCCGCTTGTGGGAGGAGGTGACCTTCGCCACCGGAAAGGCCCGGCGCACCGCGTTGTTCACGTGGCTCTCGCACATGCCGCACATCATGCCCTCCACCTTCACCGTGATTTTCATCATGCTGCATACCCCTTTCAAGGTTAGTATACTCTAACTCTATGCCATAATACACCAGATCGGACCGGGATGTAAGCGTCCGATGACAGGATAAACATGAAAAGAGCGGCGGAACGCTCCGCCGCTGCGAATCCCGTCAGCCGTTGCCGGGGGTGAACCTGTCCTGATGTTCATAGCCCGTCTCGCCCAGATCGGTGAGGATCACGTACAAATCATTCTCCGCCACACCAGCGACCCACATTTCGCCATTCACCACGGTCAGCAGGTTCTCGTCCCCTTCCGCCGTCAGATAGATGGGCCAGCCCTCGTATTCCTCCCGCACAGACAGCTGCGGAAAGGCGCACGCCACTTTATCCATGGCCTCGCCGAAGGTCAGGTACTTCTTCATCATCCAGCCGGTGAGATGCCCGTCCGTGCCGATCTCCACCCGGCACCAGCCATTCTTCTCCTCCAGCACCCGCACCGGCGTGCCGTTCCAGAACTTGCCCAGGGATGCCGCGCCCTTGTCCGGCCTGGTGCGCAGGTGCAGCCGATCTGCCGGGTCGGGATTGCTGACCACCGCCCAGCCCGTCCGGTCGATGGGGACATGCGTCCCGGGCCACGCGGTCAGCTCCGCATCAAACAGATCAAGCCCCGCAGGTGTACCGAAGGTCATCCCCGCCGTGCCGCCGGCGGACCATTCCCGCCTCGCGCCGCAGAAGGCCACGGACGCGCTCAGCTCCGTGCCCATGTCAGGGGCATGCATGACCCACGTCAGCTGCCAGCGTCCGTCATTGCGCTGCCGGTAGGCCGCCTGCCAGCGCTGGCCCTCCCATTCCAGGCTGATCTCACCATCCCCCGCATGGAAGACGTCCAGGTACGCGTCCTGCGGCAGGGGCAGCGTGGTCTGCAGGCTGTATGCGTTGGCCTCGAGAGAAACAACCGTCAGCCGCCGCACGCCCGCGTCATCCTCCGTCAGCAGGATAAGCCCATAGGTCTGCAGGTCGCTGGCCAGCACCCGACCCTCCACGGGAATCACCGACGTGTCCAGCCCGGCGTCCGTCAGGAACAGATTGCCGTACCCGCTGATGTCCAGCAGGGTATCCGCCGGTTCTGTTTCCAGGCGCGCCAGCAGCTCCGCGGACAGGGGCACGGGCATGCAGTCGATGCCGCGATCCGCGTCCTCCCCGGCGATCAGCTGCTCCCGGCGAACCCACAGCTCGCCGTCCACCACCTTCATCCAGGCCGCTTCCGCCTCGGTGCCGCCGTTGTAGCTGGCATAGCTGGCCAGGGTGTAGCCGGGATGCCGGTCGGCTATGGCGGACTCGGTGATGCCCGCTAACTGCTGCGCTTCCTCGGGGGTATAGGGCAGGCTGTCCGCAAAGACGAACCAGCTGAACAGCCCCTCGTCAAGGGCGATGGACACCACGGGCTCGCTCTGCCCGGCGGCGTAGTAGCACAGCGTGTGGCCGTCCAGCACCGCGCCGCCGTCCCATGCGGCGGGATCGCGCCAGGCGGCAAGGGCGAAATATTCTCCGTCATAGCGGTAGGACAGGTACTTGCCGGTACCCGCGCTGTACAGGTCGAAGCCGCAGTCATCCGGCCAGGGTGTACCGTCGGGGCGAAGCACGCCGCTGCCGTGCCGGCGGAAGTACACGTCCGTGCAGTCCCCCATGGCGGAGCCGCTCATGACGTTCACCCACGCGCCCCCATCCAGCTTGTAGCCATACAGTCCCCAGCCGTCCCCGGTGACGATGAAGGCATGCTGTGCGCCGTCCGGGGTGGTCAGGGTGATGCAGTCCTGCACCGTGTCCTGATACGTGTCCGCCTTGACGCGCTCCGTCAGCGCCGCCGGAACCGGGTCGCACAGGCCCTCCGGCCCCGCCAGGGCAGGCAGCGGCAGCAGCGCCAGAAGCACCAGCAGCGCGGTCATCCGTCGTTTCATGGGTGTATTCCTCCTTCATGTCAGCCGTTGGGTTCGGCGGGCTGCGATTCATCGGCGGACGGAACCTCGTCCACACGGACGTACCCTCCGCCGCCCTCCCAGTTGGTCAGGCTGAAGCCGTCCTCGTCCAAGGTCAGACCCTTCACATTCACCGTGCCGTTGTCATGAATCAGGGTGATCTCATAGGGCGGATCGTTCCAGTACAGATTCCAGGCGGGGTTGTAGTCGGTGACGTACCAGGAGCCATGGACGATATCCCCGCCGTTCTGTCCCAGGCAGGTGCCGTCGGCGTACAGGGTCAGGTAGTCCGCCGCCATGCTGCCCCCCGCGTCATAGTGCCAGATGCCGTCCAGCTGCGCCATCACGTCCGTGCGGATGCTGCTGCGGAAGCTGTCGGCGTTCACATCCAGGGCCAGATCCCGCAGGGGCACAAAGCCCCACACGATGGCTCCGCCGTCCACCAGCCGCCCATCCCGGGTTTCGCCGCTGACGTAGGCGTAATCCTCCCCGTACAGGCCGAGGCACATGAGCTGCGCCCCCTCCGGCAGATGAAGCTGCGGGTACTGGGACACGTCCGGGTCGTCGGTGAGCCAGGTGTCCGCCGTGGCAATGACCTCCACAGCCAGCAGTTCATCCGTGATTTCCGAGGGAGTCCACTGCCCCGGCAGTCCGGACAGGGGCGTGTAGCCGATGCGCTGGGTGCGCTGACTCACATCGTAGCGGATGCAGGCGTAGGCCTCGCCGTCGGCGTTCATCACCGTCCGCATGAGCCAGATATCTCCGCTCAAACCCGCAGCAGCCTTGCCGTTCGCCGCCCGCCAGGCAGAATTCCCGAAGGGCGCGGCGTACACCGGCACCGTTCCCTTGCCCGGGTTGTGGAGCAGCAGTCCCCGGGAGCCGCCCTCATCCCACCAGCCCAGGATGTCCTCGCCGCTGTCCAGGGCGGCGTGCATCAGGTTCAGGTGGACGATCTCCGCCACCGTGCGGGGGAACAGGCGGATGTTGAAGTCCGTCAGCGGCACCCGGGCCAGCCACACCGCCCGGTCGTTTTCGTCCTCCGCCAGATAGCGGTAGGCAGGCCAGTTGCCGTCAGCCTCGGCCGTGACCGTCATATCGCCAACGCGCGCCTGCTTCAGCCCCCACACCCCCGCCTGCCGGGCAAAAGTGTAGCTTTCCTCCGGGCCATAGGACAAGGTCAGGGTTTCACCGTCCATGGTCAGGCGGAAGTCTGCGTCCCGTCCCTCCTCCGGCTGATGCACGGCCTTGGTGAACGTCAGCAGGTTGCCGTCCTCCGCCAGCAGCAGCACGTTGTGGTAGCGGGTATGCAGCACTGCCGCGTTCCCCGCCTGCTTGCTCAGGGCCGTGTAGTGATCCCATACGCCCGCGTCGGATACCAGGTCATATAACTCGCCCGTAAAGCCCCACTGGTTCGCCATGGCAGGGGCGGTCAGCAGGCAGAACGCCAGGGTCAGGATGATCAGCCAGGTCATGCGTTTCATCATGGATATGTCCTCCCGGTTGCGATTCCTCTTTCTGCCTATAAGAACGATTTTCCCCCGGGAAACCTTCCCTGCACCGGGCCCTTCTGGCCGAATCGGAAAAAATTCCCCGAATGGACAAAGCTTCAGTGCACGCACAGAGAGTCCGGGGGGCTGAGAGCCGGGCCGAAAGCAGGGAGCCAAATGGACCGCAGAGGGCGCGAGGAACAGCGGGAAACCGCCCAGTATTCCGCGACGTGAGGGCATACGTCAGTTGCCGGAGATATGCCGGTATCTCGCAAAGGGCACGGGTCATACCGTGAAGCAAGGTGGCACCGCGGAGAAGCAATTCCCCGTCCTTGACAGGAAAGCACAAATGCTGTCAGGGACGGGGATTTTTCGTGCCTGGCAGCGGATGGAGGTTGGACAATGATGTATCCCACGCTGGAACAGGTTCGTACCATCGCCGCATCGGGGGATGACCGGCGGATTCCCGTCAGCCGGGAGGTGCTGGCGGATCGCTTCACTCCGGTGGAGGTCATGCGCACACTGCGGGCGGCCAGCCGCCACTGCTATCTGCTGGAGAGCGCCGCCAGCGGACACCTGTGGGGCCGGTATTCCTTCCTGGGCTACTCCCCCACGCTGGAGGTGACCTGTCAGGACGGCCTGCTGCACATCCGCCGGGTGGACGAGGACGGCGTGCTGTCGGAGACCGTGTCCCGGACAGAGCATCCCGGGCATGCCATCCGGGAGATTCTCCAGCGGTACCGCAGCCCCCGGCTGCCGGACATGCCGCCCTTCACCGGCGGGCTGGTGGGGTACTTCGCCTACGACTATATCAAGTACGCCGAGCCCACGCTGCACCTTGGCGGCGAGGGCCAGGACTTTCGCGACGTGGATCTGATGCTCTTCGACAAGGTCATCGTCTTTGACCACGGGCGGCAGAAGCTGATCCTCATTGCCGGGGTGGACACCGCCCGGCTGGAGGACTCCTACCGGGAGGCAGAGCTGAATGAGATGCTCCGGCTGCTGACCAGCGGCGCCCGGGCGGACTTCCGGCCCCTGCGCCTGACGGAGGAGCTGACCCCCTGCTTCACCCGGGAGGCCTACTGCGACATGGTGCGCCGGGCCAAGCACTATATCCACGAGGGGGACATCTTCCAGGCGGTGCTCTCCGACCCGCTGACCACCCGGGCGGAGGGCAGCATTTTCGACGTCTACCGGGCGCTGCGCACGGAGAACCCCTCCCCCTACATGTTCTACTTCTCCAGCGATGAGATGGAGATCGCCGGTGCGTCGCCGGAAACCCTGGTGAAGCTGGAGGACGGCGTGCTGCACACCTTCCCCCTGGCGGGCACCCGGCCCCGGGGGCGGACGGAGGAGGAGGATCGCCGGCTGGAGCAGGAGCTGCTGGCGGACGAAAAGGAGCGGGCCGAGCACAACATGCTGGTGGATCTGGGCCGCAACGACATCGGGCGCATCAGCGCACTGGGCAGCGTCAAGGTGGAGCGGTACATGAGCATCGAGCGCTTCTCCCACGTGATGCACATCGGCTCCACGGTATCGGGGCGCATCCGCCCGGACAGGGATGCGGTGGACGCAGTGGACGCGATTCTCCCGGCGGGCACCCTGTCCGGCGCACCCAAGCTCCGGGCCTGTGAGATCATCCAGGAGCTGGAGGGCCGGAAGCGCGGCGTGTACGGCGGGGCCATCGGCTACCTGGACTTCACCGGCAACCTGGACACCTGCATCGCCATCCGCCTGGCCTACAAGAAGAATGGCCGCATCTGCGTCCAGTCCGGGGCGGGCATCGTGGCCGACAGCGTGCCGGAGACGGAATATCAGGAGTGCATCAACAAGGCCCGGGCCGTGGTCAAGGCCATCCGCGCCGCACAGGAGGGATTGACATGATCGCCCTCATTGACAACTACGACAGCTTTTCCTACAACCTGTACCAGCTCATCGGCGGGATCCGCCCCGACCTGACCGTCATCCGCAACGACCGCTGCACGGTGGATGATCTCCGCGCCATGGCTCCGGAGGCCGTTTTCCTCTCCCCCGGGCCGGGCAGGCCGGCGGACGCGGGCATCTGCGAGGACGCCATCCGCGCCCTGGCCGGGGAGATACCCATCTTCGGCGTGTGCCTGGGGCATCAGGCCATCTGCGAGGCCTTCGGCGGGACGGTGTCCTACGCCAAAGCGCTGATGCACGGCAAGGTTTCCCAGGTAATTCCCCTCCCCGACAGCCGCCTGTTCCGGGGCATGGAGGCCCCCTTCCCCGCCGCCCGGTATCACTCCCTCGCCGCCGTGGAGGACACCCTGCCCGATTGCCTGCGCGTCACCGTCCGGACGGAGGACGGGGAAATCATGGCGGTGGAGCACCGGGAGTACCCCGTCTGCGGCGTTCAGTTCCACCCGGAGTCCGTCATGACCCCGGAGGGCGAACAGATCATCCGCAACTTTCTTGCAAGCCTGTAATGTGAAAAGGAGGAACCCCATATGATCCGCGAAGCCATCATCAAGCTGTCCAGGAAGGAAAACCTGACCTACGCCGAGGCCGAAGCCGTCATGGATGAAATCATGAGCGGCCAGACCACCCCCGTGCAGACCTCCGCCTATGCCCGGTGCGACAAGAGCGAGCTGGTGGGCGGCACCCCTGCGGAGAACGCGGCCATCACCCGGGCCATCCTGAGCGGCGAGGAGCGGGGCGCGAAGCGTCAGGCGGTGTGCCTGAACGCAGGCGCGGCGCTGTACATCGGCGGAAAGGCGGCCACCATGGCGGAGGGCGTGCGTATGGCGGAAGGCATCCTGGATTCCGGCGCGGCCCTTGCCAAGCTGGAAGCCGTCATCCGCCGCACGGGGGGGGTGACCGCCATGGCTGCAACGATCCTGGACACCATCGCCGCACACGCCCGTGAGCGGGTGGCGGCGGACAAGGCATCCATCCCCCCCGGAGGCCATGGCGGACATGGCCCGGCATGGCCCGTCCGCCCACGGCGCAGACTTTGAGCAGGCCCTGCGCCGTCCGGGCATGAGCTTCATCTGCGAGGTGAAGCGGGCCTCCCCCTCCAAGGGGCTGATCGCGCCGGACTTCCCCTACATCGACATTGCACGGGCCTATGAGGCCGCCGGGGCAGACTGCATCTCCTGCCTGACGGAGCCGAAATGGTCCCTGGGCTCGGACGGCATCTTCCGGGAAATTCGCGGCGTGGTGTCGCTGCCCATGCTGCGCAAGGACTTCGTGGTGGACGCCTACCAGATCGATCAGGCGAAGGTCATGGGCGCGGACGCGGTGCTGCTGATCTGCGCCCTGCTGGACACCGCCGCCATCGCCCGATACCTGGAGAAATGCGACGCGCTGGGCCTTGCCGCCCTGGTGGAAGCCCATGATGCTGCGGAGATCGCCTCCGCCGTTTCTGCCGGGGCCAGGATCATTGGGGTGAACAACCGCAACCTGAAGGACTTCTCCGTGGATTTTGGCAACGCAGTCCGGCTGCGGGACAGGCTTCCCCCCGGCACGGTGTACGTGGCGGAAAGCGACGTCACCGGCCCGGCATCCGTGGCGGCACTCAAGGCCATCGGTGCGGACGCTGCGCTCATCGGCGAGGCGCTGATGCGCGCCCCCGACAAGGCTGCCATGCTCCGTGCCCTTCGGGAGGCGGCCTCATGACGCGCATCAAGACCTGCGGCCTGTCCCGCCCCTGCGACGTGGCCTTCGTGAACGAGGCCCGGCCCGACTGGTGCGGCTTCATCATCGACTTCCCCAGAAGCCACCGCAGCGTCACGCCCGCCGAAGCCCTGGCCCTGCGCAGGCAGCTGGCCCCGGGCATTGTGCCGGTGGGGGTGACGGTGGATCAGCCGGTGAAAGCGGTGGCGGCACTGCTTCTGGAAGGCGTGGCGGACGTGGCCCAGCTCCACGGCATGGAGGACGAAAGCTACCTGGCCGCCCTGCGGGCCCTGGCCCCGGGCCATCCCCTGTGGAAGGCCTTCACCCTCCGCACCCCCAACGATTTGACCGCCGCCCTTGCCTCCAGCGCGGACATGATTCTCCTGGACAGCGGCAAGGGTACCGGGCAGACCTTCGACTGGTCGCTGCTGCGGGGTGCTGCGCGGCCCTTCCTGCTGGCAGGAGGGCTGACGCCGGAGAACATCCCTGGGCCGTCAGGGAGGTTCACCCCTGGAGCGTTGACCTGTCCAGCGGCGTGGAGACGGACAGGCGCAAGGATCGTGACAAAATACTGGCGGCTGTGGCTGCCGCAAGAAAGGAATGACCATCATGTCCAAGGGACGCTTTGGCGTGCACGGGGGGCAGTATATCCCCGAGACGCTGATGAACGCCGTCATTGAGCTGGAGGAGGGCTACAACCGCTTCAGGGACGATCCCGCCTTCAACGCCGAGCTGACGGAGCTGATGAACGAATATGCCGGCCGGCCCTCCCGGCTGTACTATGCCGCCAGGATGACCGCTGACCTGGGCAGGGCGAAGATCTACCTCAATCGGGAGGATCTCAACCATACCGGCGCCCACAAGATCAACGTGCTGGGGCAGGCGCTGCTGGCGAAGAAGATGGGCAAGACCCGCCTCATTGCCGAGACCGGCGCGGGCCAGCACGGCGTGGCCACCGCCACCGCCGCTGCCCTGATGGGCATGGAATGCGTGGTGTTCATGGGCGAGGAGGACACCCGCCGCCAGACCCTGAACGTGTACAAGATGCGCCTGCTGGGGGCCACGGTGGTGCCCGTCACCACCGGCACCGCCACGCTGAAGGATGCCTGCTCCGCGGCCTTCCGGGAGTGGACGACCGCATCAGCGACACCCACTACTGCCTGGGCTCCGTCATGGGGCCGCACCCCTTCCCCACCATTGTGCGGGACTTCCAGGCGGTGATCTCCCGGGAGATCAAGGCCCAGCTGATGGAGAAGGAGGGTCGCCTCCCCGACGCGGTGAATGCCTGCGTGGGCGGCGGCTCCAACGCCATTGGCGCGTTCTACCACTTTATCGACGTGCCCTCCGTGCGGCTCATCGGCTGCGAGGCCGCCGGCCGGGGCGTGGATACCTTCGAGACGGCAGCCACCATCGCCACGGGACGGCTGGGGATCTTCCACGGCATGAAGTCCTACTTCTGCCAGGATCAGTTCGGGCAGATTGCCCCGGTGTACTCCATTTCCGCCGGTCTGGACTACCCCGGCATCGGCCCGGAGCACGCCCACCTCCACGATACGGGCCGGGCGGAGTACGTGCCCATCACCGACGCTGAGGCCGTGGATGCCTTCGAGTATCTTTCCCGGCTGGAGGGCATCATTCCCGCCATCGAATCCGCCCACGCCCTGGCCAACGCCAGGAAGCTGGCCCCCACCATGGGCCGGGAGCAGATCATTGTGGTGAACGTGTCCGGCCGGGGCGACAAGGACTGCGCCGCCATCGCCCGCTACAGAGGGGAGGAGCTTTCCGAATGAGCCGTATTGCTGACGCCTTTGCCCGGGGCAAGGCCTTCATTCCTTTCATCACCTGCGGCGACCCTGACCTTGAAACCACCGCTGCCGCCGTCCGCGCCATGGCGGAGGCCGGGGCGGATGTGATCGAGCTGGGCATTCCCTTCTCCGACCCCACGGCGGAGGGCCCGGTGATCCAGGCCGCCAACGCCCGTGCCCTGCAGGCCGGAACCACCACCGACCGCATCTTTGACCTGGTGCGGGATTTGCGCCGGGATGTGCGCGTGCCCATGGTGTTCATGACCTACGCCAACGTGGTGTTCTCTTACGGGACGGAGAAATTCCTCGCCGCCTGCCGGGACATCAGCATGGACGGGCTGATTCTCCCCGACGTGCCCTTTGAGGAGAAGGAGGAGTTCGCGCCCCTGTGCCGTCAGTATGGACTGGACTTCATCTCCCTCATCGCCCCCACGTCGGAGCATCGCATCGCCATGATCGCCCGGGAGGCCAGCGGCTTTGTGTACGTGGTGTCCAGCCTGGGGGTGACGGGTATGCGCAGCAGCATCACCACGGACATCGGCGCCATGGTGAAGCTGGTGCGCGCCGCCAACCCGGACATTCCCTGCGCGGTGGGCTTCGGCATTTCCACCGCGGAGCAGGCCGCCCGCATGGCCGCCCTGTCCGACGGGGCCATTGTGGGCAGCGCCATTGTCAACCTGATGGCCAAAAATGGCCGGGAAGCCGTGCCCTTCGTCCGGGACTATGTGGCCGCCATGAAGGCCGCCGTCCGCAGCGTATAACATCCGCATACAAAAAGCAGGAGGATCCCCTGCTGAAGTATTCCGTTGAAAACGGACATTGAAGAAAAGCACCTCTAGTTGTAGGATAACTACGACTGGAGGTGCTTTTGCATGAAGATCAAACAGTATGGACCCAGAATGGAAGAACTAAAGCGAGAAGGCAAGACATATCG
>JAXEEE010000140.1:0-66670 GCA_034104265.1 Eubacteriales bacterium
CCAGAGGTCTGCCCCGTCTGCAAGCATCCGCAGGCGTATTTCGAGGTTCGCAAGGAGAACTACTGAGGACATGCCTGCTGAGCAGGTCTGGCAGACGCATTTCCCTCACCTTTGATAAAGCATCAGCCCCATCTGATCAAGCCAGCCTGTGCAGGACAGACACTGCGCAGGCTGGCTTTGCTGCCAATCAGGAATGACAACGAAAGAAAGCGCCGGGCAGGCGAGAAACGCTCCTTTCACGATGAAATTGAAAAGTAGCTCATCATTTGGCTAATATCTTGTTTTACGGGAGTGAACGCCTTACAATGCGTATGCTGAAACAAGCAAAACCAAATGAGGAGAATTCTCTGATGCTGAATGAACGAGTCGTAAACCTGCTGAAAGCGGGTCTGTGGGATCTGGCGACCTGCGCGGACGGTGAGCCCAACGTGGTTCCTGTCGCCTTCAAGGATGTGACCGAGGACGGCAAGCTCGTGGTGGGCGATGTATTTCTGGAGACCACCCTGAACAATCTCCGGGCAAGCGGCGGGAGAATTGCCATCTCCGTCTATGATGCCCGGAATCTGGAGGGATACCAGATCAAGGGCAAGGCCGAATATGTGACCAAGGGCAAGATCGTGGACACCTTCAAGGCGATGGTTGAAAAGATGTTTGGCGGTGCCGCAACCGCAAGGGCGCGTTGATCATTGCGCCGGAAAAGGTAATTGTTACCACGCCGGGCGCGGAGAACAAGAAGGTTCTGTAAGGTTTTCAGGCACGGGTGCGCAGTATGCGTATCCGTGCCCCGTTCTATCCGGCTTTTTATTGGATAGTACAGCAGCGGATCGGTTCTCTTGCTCTGCGCATCGTCGGCGCAGGATGGGTTATCAGTCATGACAGTCCCGATTGATGACGATCCAATGCAGTCTTTGGCAGCTTCATCCGCCGCCGGGGAGAAGGGGAACCTGATTCCCGGAAGCCTCGCCTCCATACCTGCTCTTGAAGCTCAGGCGTCATGGCATCGTCAGCAGGCTTCGTCCATGCGCCGGCATGTTTTTTATTTGGAGAAATGCTCATTCCGCCATGCTCTGGGGCTGGCACCGAGGATCTGATGGAATGCGCGGGAGAAATGCAGCTGATTGGGATAGCCCACAGCCGCCGCAATATCCTTGATGGACATCTGCGTGCTTTTCAGCAGCTGGCACGCCTTGGTCATGCGGTAATGAATCAGGAACTCCTGGGGAGTCTTGCCCATGGTCTCATGAAATATTTTGCCGAAATAGCTGCGGTTGAGGCCGCAGAAGCTGGCGATGTCCTCCACGGAGATGTTCTCCTGATAATGCTGCTCAATGAAGTTCATGGCCTCGCGCAGGTAAAAGTCCCGTACACGCTTGCCCTTGCTGTCCTGGCGCAGCGCGCTGGAACGAACCAGCTGATCCAGGAACAGAAAGCCGTACCCGGTCAGGTGCAGCGGCGATTCGCTGCCGTGATCCACCACATACACCATCAGCTGGCCCAGCTTTTCAGCCTCCTGGGGGCTGACGGCGCGGTAGACCGGCTGGTTGATGGTCAGCCCTGCCGTATCCAGCGATTCCTTGACCCGCACGCCGTCAAACTCAATCCATGTGTATTCCCAGGGATCATCCTCATCGGCATGATAATGGTTGATCTGCCCGGGACAGATGAGGAAGCCCTGCCCGGCATGGAGGTTGTAGTAGTGGGTCTGTTTTTCCGCATCGTTGGATTCCAGGAGCCCCTTGCCGGACAGAATGTAATGAAACAGATAATGATTGCGAACCGCAGGGCCGTAGGCATGGTTCGGCTCGCACTTCTCCCATCCGAACTGGTACATGCTGAAATCCACAAAGCGGTCGTCCGGAAAAACGTAGAAGCGTACCTTGCTGCTGGTGAAGGTGTTGATCTGCCGCTCGGCCATGTCGGACGCCTCCCATTCTGTGCTGATGATAGTATATACCATTTTGCGTCATGAATGCAATCCATACGCAGAAAAAATACGAATTGGTATATATCTTGCTGCAGCACGATATTTACGGAAATGCCTGCCAACTGCTATAATACATTTGCAGAAAGGGAGAAAACAAGCCAGATAACGCAAATGGGCTTGCTTTCAACCGGCATCGTTATCCCCGGATGCGTCCTGGAGGGAGGACGCGGCAAAACGAAAAGGAGGTACCCCGCATGAAGAAAATCCTTGCCCTGGCGCTGGCCCTGATGATGATCATGGCTGCCACCGCCGCCTGCGCTGACGGTGTGACCCTGACCTTCTTCGACAAGAACTCCGGCACCCGCACCTTTGACGATCCCGTCGCCCTGGAGCTGATGGAGCGCACCGGCGTGACCATCGAGCTGGTGGCGCCTACCGGCGATCCCGGTGAGAAGCTGGCCCTGATGCTGGCCGGCCTGAACTACCCCGACATTGTGCTGATGGATCGCTCCAGCGACATCGTCAAGCAGTACATTGAGGCGGGCGCGTTGGTGAACCTGTCCGACTACATGGATCTGATGCCCAACGTGCAGGCCATGTACGGCGAGACCCTCAACAAGACCCGCTACGAGGACGGCAACAACTACTACCTGTCCAACTGGTACGGCTACGATCCCGACCCCGTCAACGGCTTCATCTGCCGCTACGACTACATGTGCGAGATGGTCGGCAAGGAGCGCGCCGACAGCGGCGAACCCTTTACCTACTCCGAGTTCGTGCAGCTGCTGCGGGACTGGAAGGCCAAGCATCCGCAAATCGACGGCAAGGACACCATCGCCGTGGAGATGGCTGCGCCCGGCTCCGGCTCCATCAACGGTGTGTTCTCCGGCATGAACGGCATGTATCCCTACTATGTGGATGAAAACAACAACCTGTCCCTGACCGTGTATGATCCGCTGTTCCTCACCGCCATCCATCAGATGAACGACCTGTTCACCGAGGGCCTGCTGGACGTGGAATGGACCAGCAACAACAACGAGCTGCTGCAGCAGAAGCTCAGCCAGAACAATGTGTTCTGCGTTGCCGCCGCTTACTGGGACTGCGACGTGGCCTCCCGTGCGCTGATGGCCGCCGGCAACCCCGATGCGGAATACCTGGCCTACAAGGTGGTGGCGGACGGCCTTGATCCCGACAAGACCACCCTGGCGGGCCGCAGCTCCCTGGGCTGGGACGCCATCGGCATCACCACCAACTGCGAGAACATCGAGGCCGCCTGCAAGTTCATCGACTACTGCGCCAGCCAGGAGGGCCAGGATCTGCTGCTGTGGGGCATCGAAGGCCAGGACTGGGAGCGCGTGAACGGCGTGCGCACCCCCATTGGCGACATTGTGGATCGCTGGCAGGCTGACTCCGCCAATACCGTGAACCAGACCGGCATCTGCAAGTGGACCTGGTTTGTCCGCAACAGTGCCCACGAGGATGACGGCACCACCAACCGCATCTGGTACAATGAGAAGAACCGCTCCAACCGTTACGCCTACCTGAACCTGACCAACTCCTACTACGATTCCGCCGTGTACTCCGCGCTGGAGCCCTCCGGTTCCACCATTGAGGCCCTGCAGTATCAGCGCTGCATCGACCTGTTCAACACCGCCTATCCCAAGATGGTCAACGCTGCCTCCCAGGCGGAGTGCGACGCGGTGTACGAGCAGCTGCTCAAGGATCTGCAGGGTGCCGGTGTGGAGTCTGTGCAGGCCTACATGACTGAGCAGTATCAGACCCGCCTTACGCTGTGGGGCCTGAACTGAACCATCCCAAGCGCGCGCCGGGCCAGGCCGTCCGGCTGATCCCCGGAGGGGCAGTTTGGTGACAGACTGCCCCTCCCATCGTCAATGAAGGAGGAATCAAGGTGTCCGTGATGCAAGAGATGGCTGTGAAGCCTCACAAGGCGCCGCTGGCCCGCAGGCTGTACGATCAGCGCTATCTGTTCCTGCTGATGCTGCCTGCGCTGGTGTGGGTGATTCTGATCTGCTATGCGCCCATGACCGGCCTGTACATGGCATTCACCAACTACAAGCCCACCAAGCTGGGCTACTGGCATGACCTGACCTCGGCCAAGTTTGTGGGCCTGCAGTGGTTTGAATACTTTTTCCAGAACGGCTTTGCCAATATCATGCGCAACACGCTCATCACCAGTGTGCTGACGCTGCTGTTCTCCTTCCCTGCGCCCATCATCCTGGCTCTGATGCTCAACGAGGTGCAGAACGCGCACATCAAGAAATTCATCCAGACCGCCTCCTACCTGCCCTACTTCATCAGCTGGGTCATTGCGGCCAACATCTTCCTGACCTTCCTCAGCTCCAACGGTCTGGTCAATGACCTGCTGATGGCGCTGGGGCTGACCCAGGAGCGCATCCTGTTCTTCCAGGACGGCCCGACCTTCTGGTGGATCATCGCCATTGCCAACACCTGGAAGAGCATCGGCTACAACGCCATCATCTACCTGTCGGCCATCTCCGGCATTGAGCAGCAGCTCTACGAAGCCGCCGACGTGGACGGTGCCAACCGTGTGCAGAAGATGCTCCACATCACCCTGCCCGCCATTCTGCCGCAGATCTGCGTGCTGCTGATTCTGGCCATCGGCGGTATCCTGAGCACCGGCTTTGAGCAGCAGCTGCTCATGGGCAACAACGCCATTCTGGACTACTCCGACGTGCTGGATACCTACGCCTACCGCTACGGCCTGACCAAGGGCATGTACAGCTACGGTACGGCCGTGGGCCTGTTCAAGTCCATCGTCTCGTTCATCCTGGTGATGAGCGCCAACAGGATCACGGCGAAGCTCAACGGCTCCGCGCTGTTCTAAGGAAGGAGGATGCGCCATGCAAAATACCGCTGCACTGGGCTTTAAGCCGAAGAAAATCAAACGGCCCCGCACCCCTGGCGAATGGATCCTTGATATCTTCAAGGTACTCTTCCTGACGGTTGTGGCCGTTGCCACGGTGTACCCGTTCTGGAACGTGTTCATCGTGTCCATCAACGATGCCACGGACGCTGTGCGCGGCGGGCTGTACCTGTGGCCCCGCGTGTTCTCCCTGCAAAGCTACCAGAACATTCTCACGCGCTCCGATTTTCAGCACTCCATCCTCATCACCGTAGCCCGTACGGTGATCGGCACCCCTTTGGCTGTGCTGTGCACGGCTATGGCCGCCTATTCCCTGAGCCGCAAGGAGCTGGTGGCCGGCAGGTTCTGGAACCTGCTGTTCGTCTTCACCATGTACTTTGGCGGCGGTCAGGTGCCCTACTACATGGTGCTCAAGGGGCTGGGCCTGCTGGACAACTTCTGGGTGTTCATTTTCCCGCTCATCATGAGCGTGTATAACATGATCCTCATCAAGAGCTACATTGCCTCCATGCCGGAGAGCCTGTTTGAGGCCGTCAAGATCGACGGCGGCAACGATCTGGTGATCTTCTTCCGCTTCGTGCTGCCCCTGGCCAAGCCGATCCTGATGACGGTAGCCCTGTTCGTGGCCATCAACCAGTGGAACAGCTGGTTCGACGCCAACCTGTACACCAGCAGCGAAAACCTCAAGCCCATGCAGTCCAAGCTGGTGGAAATCCTCAACCAGTACCAGACCGGCGCCACCACCTCCCAGCAGATGTCCAACGCCAAGACGGGCGTTACCGTCACTGCGGACTCCATCCGCATGGCGGCAACCATGGTGGCTACCCTGCCCATCATCATGATCTATCCCTTTATTCAGAAGTACTTTGTCAAGGGTATCATGCTGGGCGCAGTGAAGGGCTGAGCCCCTTCCGGAACAGGAACGCCGCGTCCTGAGCACGACGCGGCATTCCTGCTTTCCTTTCCCGGGGATCCGGGATTCAACCGTTCAGGAGGGATGATGGCATGTATCAGTGGACAAATGCTGACCAGGGCTGCTTTGCGCTTGTTCATGGCGGACAGTATGTGCTGGACGCCTATGCGGCGGCGCAGCATGCCGATGGCAGATGCATCGACACCCGGGAGGCTTCGCTGTGCAGCGAGTGCCGGGAGGGCCAGCGCATGGTGCTGCGCTTTGCCGGGGACAACGGGCTGATCCTTGAGGAATACCTGGATATTGAGGACGGTGTGCCCACGGCCAGGTGCGCGCTGCGCGACGCCTCCGGCGCACCGGTTACGACCAGCCGCCTGACGCCGCTGGTGCTGCGCGACAGCCGCAGGGAGCCGGAGGGCAAGCTGGGGCTGTGGAAGTCCCTGTGGACGCGGATGCTCACCGTTCCCTACGACAACACCATGTGGCTGCGCTTTGAGGCGCTGCCGCTGCGCTCAGGCAGGGTCAGCTATGACCTGACGGTGCTCACGGACGGGCAGAGCCGGGAGGGTCTGCTGGTTGGCGCGCTGGATTTCTCCGCCTGGAAGAACGCTCTGGTATGCTCGGCCTATGACGCGCGTACGCTGGAGGCTGTCAGCGGCTGGGCGGATGGGGGCAGCCACGACACGATGCCCCACGGCTCGCTTTGCGGCGAGGCGGTATCCTCCAGCGCCTTCTGCGTGATGCACGGCGAGGACTGGCGCGACCTGCTGGAGCGTTACGGCGATATGATTCACGCCCGTCAGGGGGGCCTTGCCTGGCCCGAGGGCAGCCCCTTCGGCTACAACAGCTGGGCGGGTCTTGCCACCCGGCTGAATGAGGACAGCTTCCGGCATACGGCGGAATTCCTGCGGGAGGAGCTGCGTCCGGCCGGGTTTGAGAACGAGGGCGTCAGCTATGTGAATCTGGACGCCATGTGGCAGCCCATCGGCGAGGCCGGGCTGAAGCGTCTGAGGGATGAGCAGCATGCCAAGGGCCAGCGCGCGGGCATCTATGACGCGCCCTTTGCCTTCTTCGGGCGGGATGTGAAGGCGGAGATTCCCGGTCAGCACGGGCACTGCTTTGAGGAAATCCTCCTGCGGGACGATCAGGGCCGTCTGCTGCCCCGGGTGGACGGGGCCATCCCCATGGATGTGACGCATCCGCTGTGGAAGGCGTATACCCGGGACAAGTACGATCGCTTTATCGCCTGGGGCTACGAGTATGTGAAGGTGGACTTCATGTCCCATGGCGGGATGGAGGGCGTGCATGCCGATGCTTCCGTGCGCACGGGCAGGCAGGCCATCAACCGGGGCTACCGCTTCCTGGCGGAGCTGCTCAGCCCGGAGCGCGTGGGCAGGCCGTTCTTCATCAGCCTGAGCATCGCGCCCATGTTCCCCTGCGGCTGGGGGCATGCGCGGCGGTTCTCCTGCGACGCCTTCGGCACCGCCGAGGACGTTGAATATGTCCTCAACGCCCAGACCTACGGCTGGTGGCAGAACCGCAGGCTCTACGCCTTCAACGACCCGGATCACATTGTGCTGCTGCGCTCCTTCTGCATGGAGCGGGACAGCACCGAGGGCGAGGCCCGGGCACGCTACACCACGGCGGTCATCGCCGGGGGCGTTATGATGCTCAGCGACGATTACGACCGGCCCGAGGCCATGGCCCGTGCGCGCAAGCTGGCCACCAACCGGGAGGTCAACGCTGTGGCCCGTGCCCGTGCGGATTTCCGCCCGACGGACATGGCGGGCGCATCGGCCTGCCGGGCCTATACCGCCCGGATCGGTGGGCGGGATTATCTGGCGCTCTTTGCCCTGCAGGAAGGCGAAGAGCTGCGGGTGGACTGCCGCCGCGAGGGCATTGCCCAGGGACGCTGGCGCGACCTGTGGACGGGCAGGGTCTACTGCGCCGACCAGGGCGTTATCACCTGGCGGAGCGAGGGCTGCGACGCCCTGCTGCTCACTGCGGAATCAATATGATGAAAAGGAGGATGGCCCCATGCCGATCCTTTATGATGAAGCTGCTTCAACCCTGACCCTTCACACGGCGCACACCACGTATCAGATGAAGGTGATGCACCATGGTCAGCTGATTCACACCTATTACGGCCCCCGCTGCGAAGGCGATATGAGCTATCTGATCCAGTACCGTGACCGGGGCTTCAGCGGGAATCCCTTCGATGCGGGCATGGACCGCACCGTCAGCTGCGATGTGCTGCCCCTGGAGTATCCCTGCGAGGGCAACGGCGATTATCGCCATACGGCCTTTGGTGCGCGTGACAGGAGGGGCGTCAGCGGCTGCGACCTGCGCTACATCAGCCACACCATTGAGCAGGGCAAGTACAGTCTGCCCGGCATGCCTGCTGTGTTTGCCTCCGACGGGGAAGCGCAGACCCTGCGGGTGGTCTTGCGGGACGAACGCCTCCCCGTGGAGGTCACGCTGCTCTATGGCGTTCTGCCCGAAAGGGACTGCATCACCCGCAGCGTCATCATCCGCAATGCCGGTCAGGCGGACGTGGTGCTGGAGAATGCTGCCAGCACTGCCCTGGACTTCCTGACGGGGGATTTCGACCTGCTGCATTTCTATGGTAGGCATACCGCGGAACGCACCCTCGAGCGCACCCCGGTGACGCATCAGGAGACGGTGATTGGCTCCCGCAGGGGCACCTCCAGCCATCAGCAGAATCCCTTTGTCATCCTGGCAGAGCATGAAACCGGCGAGGATCACGGGCTGTGCATCGGCGTGTCGCTGATGTGGAGCGGCTCCTTCTCCTGCCGTGCGGGCCAGGACGGCTATGACCAGACGCGCCTGACCATGGGCATTCAGGAGGAGCGGTTCAACTACCTGCTCACCCCCGGCGAGACTTTCACCGCGCCCGAAGCTGTGATGATTCTGAGTGATAGCGGTCTGACCGACCTGAGCCAGCGCTTCCACCAGCTCATCAGCGGCCATATCATCCGCGACCCCTGGAAGGGGCAGGAACGCCCCGTGCTCATCAACAACTGGGAAGCCACCTACATGGACTTCACCGGGGAGAAAATTGTGCAGATTGCCCGGCAGGCCGCCGAGCTGGGCGTGGACATGATGGTGCTGGATGACGGCTGGTTTGGCCGGCGTTCCAGCGACCATGACGGACTGGGCGACTGGCAGGTGAACGAAGCCAAGCTGGGCTGCACCATGCATGAGCTGGTGGCAAGGGTCAAGTCCCTGGGCATGCGCTTCGGGCTGTGGATCGAGCCGGAAATGGTGAACATGGCCTCTGACCTGTTCCGGCAGCACCCGGACTGGGCGTTCATCATCCCCGGCAAGCAGCCCGTTCGCAGCCGCGATCAGCTGGTGCTGGACTTCTCCCGCAGGGAGGTGGTGGACAACATCTGCAGCCAGCTCTTCAGCGTGCTGGACGGCAGCGGAATCGACTACATCAAGATGGATATGAACCGCTCCATCAACGATGTGTATTCCGCCGTCATGGAGCATCAAAGCCAGGGCAAGGTGTTGTACCGCTATGTGCTGGGCGTGTATGATTTCATGGAGCGGCTGCGTACGCGCTACCCCTCAATGCTGATCGAGGGCTGCTCCGGGGGCGGCGGACGCTTTGACGCAGGCATGCTCTACTATGCGCCGCAAATCTGGTGCAGCGACATGACCGATGCGATTGAGCGCATCCGGATTCAGTACGGCACGTCCTTCGGCTATCCGGTGCACTGCATGGGCGCGCATGTATCCGTTTCGCCCAACGAGCAGACAGGCCGCGTGACGCCCATCAACACCCGCGCTGTGGTGGCGATGGCGGGGACCTTCGGCTATGAGCTGGATCTGAATCTGGTGTCCGAGGAGGACAAGGCTGCCGTCCGGCAGCAGATCCGGGATTTCAAACGCTGGCAGCATTTGATGCAGGACGGGCTGTATTTCCGCCTGACCGATGGGCTGGATAACCGCGAGGAAGCCGCCTGGATGCTCACGGCCAAGGACCGGAGCGAAGCGCTGCTGAGTATCGTGACCCTGGACATCCATGACAACGCGCCTATCCGCTACATCCGCTTAAAGGGACTGGACGCGGAGGCTGTGTACCGGGACACGCACAGCGGCCAGACCTGTACCGGTGCGGCGCTGATGTACGCGGGGCTGCCTGTGCCCAGGCATCGGGGCGAGTACGTGGCATGGCAGATTCATCTGATCCGGGAGCAGCATGCCTAAGAAGGGCTGACCCATCGCCTGAGGAGGGATACGGATGACTGATTTTGCATCGCGCTTTGCGCGCATCAGGGATGAACTGCAGTGGCTGTACTTTGAGCTGTATGCCGAGTTGCCCATGGAGGAGCGGACGCGCTGCTTCGACCTTCTGGCAGAAAGCTTGAGGGCTTTCGCCGCGCAGCGCAGCGAGCCGCTGAAGCAGCTGGATCTGGCCCGGGAAGCACAGCCTGACTGGTATCAGTCCCGGCAGCTGCTGGGCATGTGCCTGTATGTGAAGGAGTTTGCCGGCAGCCTGCGGGGCGTGCAGGATAAGCTGCCCTACCTTGAAAGCCTGGGTGTGAACTACCTCCACCTGATGCCCCTGCTGGACACGGTGGACGGCGAGAGCGACGGCGGATACGCCGTGTCCGATTTCCGCCGGGTGAAGCCGGAGCTTGGTACCATGGAGGATCTGGAGGCCCTCATCGCCGACTGTCATGCCCGGGGGATGTCCTGCTGCATGGATTTCGTGATGAACCATACCGGCTCCAGCCATGAATGGGCGCGCCGGGCCAGGGCAGGCGAGCGGGAATACCAGGATTACTACTTCTTCTATGACAGCTGGGATATCCCCAACGAGTTTGAAAAGACCGTCCCGCAGGTGTTCCCCACCACCGCGCCGGGGAGCTTCACCTGGGTGCCGGAATGCAGCAAGGTGGTCATGACCAGCTTCTACCCCTACCAATGGGATTTGAACTACCGTAACCCCGCCGTGTTCCGGGCGATGACGGAAAACCTGCTGTATCTGGCCAACCGGGGCATTGATGTGATCCGCATTGACGCTGTGCCCTACATCTGGAAGCAGCTGGGGACGGACTGCCGCAACCTGAAGCAGGTTCACAGCATCGTGCGCATGTGCCGCCTGATCTGCGAGGCGGTCTGCCCCGGCGTGATTCTGCTGGGCGAGGTGGTCATGGCTCCGGAGAAGCTGGCGCCCTACTTTGGCCCCACAGAGAAGCCCGAGTGTCACATGCTCTACAACGCCACCACCATGTGTACCCTGTGGCACACCGTGGCAACCCGTGACGCGCGGCTTCTGCGCCATCAGCTGGACGTGCTGGCCGCGCTGCCCAGGAGCTATGTGTTCCTCAATTACGTCCGCTGCCATGATGATATTGGCTGGGGGCTGGATTATCCCTATCTGGCCGGGTTCGGCATGCAGGAGGTGCCGCACAAGGCGTTCCTCAACGCATGGTTTGCGGGAGAGTATCCGGGCAGCCCCTCTCGTGGGGAACGCTATAATGACGATCCCCGTCTGGGCGATGCGCGCATGTGCGGCACAACGGCCTCCCTGACCGGCGTGGGAACCGCTCAGGATGCCGCCGCCATGGACAAGGCCCTGCGCCTTGACCTGATGCTGCATGCCTTCATCCTGACCCAGAGCGGCCTGCCCATCCTCTATGCGGGAGATGAGGTAGCGCAGCTCAACGACGACGCCTATCGCCTGGATCCCCTGCGGGCGGAGGACAGCCGCAATCTGCATCGTGGCGTCTTTGACTGGCAGAGGGCGGAAAACCGCTTTAATCCCGATACGCCCCAGGGCAGGCTGTTCCAGGGGCTGCGCCGTCTGGTACAGGCGCGCAGGGAGCATCCTGCCTTTTCGGTGAACGCGGCATGCCGCACCATCGACCTGCCGTCGCCGTCGCTGCTGGGGATCGTGCGTGAAGCCGGAGACCAGACGCTCTGCGCGCTGTTCAACTTTGGCGATGAGCCCGCCGGCATCCGTCTGCCGTGGGCGGAAAACACCATCGACCTGCTGACCGGGGAAAGGCCATCGGACGTCCTGCCCGCCGGCGGCTTTGTCTGGATGACGGAAAAGACCCATTGACGAAGGGCGGTGTGCCTGTGCGAACCACAAGCTGTCTGGTTGTGCCGGAACGGACTGTCATGCATGCAGGGGCGATTTTTGCCCTCTGCCGCGTAGCGCACCGCTATCCCGGCACGACGGTTTCCCTGAAAAGCAACGGCCGCGAAGCATTGCTGGGCCGGGCGATCAGCGTGGCCGCCCTGAACATTCGCGGCGGCGATACCGTGACCATCCATGCAGAGGGCGCAGAGGTCGGGGCTGCTGTCTGTGCGGTGACCGAGGTACTCACAGAGGCCGGTTGTGCTGATGAGCCCAGGAACGATGCAAGGAGTGTCCTGCAGGAGCGGGGAATATCATGAACAGCGATGCGCTATGCGGTGCCTGACGGACGTTTGCTGTGGGCATCGGTATACAACCAGGAACCAGGCATCAGGCCCGCATAGGGACGCAGCGATCCTGGCAATGGATGATGCCGGGCAGAGAAAGCATTCAGGTTATCGCATCCTGAATGCTTTTTTGTGTATATCAAAAGAGACGTCTCTTGATGAGACGCCCCTGTCCATTCAGCTGCAGGCCGCTTCGTCAGCCGCGCCCTGATTCCTTTCAGACACTATGGCATGTGTCCGCCGACCGCTGGATGATTCCCTCCGCCCCTCGCACGCAATGAGGAACATACGATTCCGGTTCGAAGGGCTGCCCGGCTTTCTCCTTGTTTCATATGGATGATCGCTACAGCACAATCACCTTGTCCTTGTTTCTGAATTCAGAGGGTGTCATGCCGTAGCAGCTCTTGAATGCCCGGTAGAAGTAGCTGATATCCGTGTACTGTGCCGTCGTCTCCTCCTCAGCGGAACGTTACATGACGATCTGCACGAAGCGGATGCCGATGTATGATAACCGCTCAATCATTCCACGCGCTGACGAATCGCTTGAATTGTGCGATACTTTTCCACAGTACCGCGACGGTGCGCATAGGCGGAGATCACATCCGCCACGGACTGGTTGCCGCCGTTCATTCTCAGCAGGATCTTCTGAAAAAACACGTTCGCAATCTTGCCCATGGCGCATCACATCAGAAAAACGCCGCCCATCGGCGGCGTTTTCTTTTGCTCTTTCAGCGTCCGGCCATGCCGGAGCCAGAAATCAGGGGAAGGCTTGCGGCAGCCGCCGCTTACGGCATCAGCTCCGCCGGGTTGACGATCTCCGCGCCCGGGGCCAGGGTCAGGGTTACGCGCCTGTCGCCCAGGCGAAGGGTCGTGGGCCTGCCGCTGCCGGAAACCAGCCGCAAATACGTCAGCCTGCCCTCCTGCACCGTCAGATCAACGGTGTAGCCGTTGGCAGCCCGAAGTCCCCGGGCCGTGACATTCCGCCAGGAGGAGGGCAGCGCGGGCAGCAGAGTGATTTCATCCAGCGCGCTGTCCGCCAGCAGCCGCGGCACCCCGGAGGCCGCCGCGAAATTGCCGTCGATCTGGAAGGGCGGATGGGCGCAGAGCAGGTTGATGTAGGAGCCGCCGCCGCTGAGCGTGCGGGTTTCGCCGGGATCCACCGCATGCAGCTGCCGCCGCAAAAGCGACAGGGCATGGTCGCCGTCCCGGAGCCTGGCCCAGATGTTCACCTTCCAGCCCAGGCTCCAGCCGGTGCCGCCGTCGCCCCGGCGATCCAGCATGGCCCGCACTGCCGCAAGCAGGCGGGGATCGCTGTCCTCGCTGATCAGATGCCCCGGGAACAGCCCGCACAGCGGCGACAGATGCCGGTGCTGGGGATCGACCTCCTCATAATCCGCGTCCCACTCCAGCAGGCGGCCGTCCTGACCGATGCGGTAGGGTGGGGTGTGGGCCAGCACATGGCGGGCGGCTTCCTCGTCCGGCTCATGGAGGCTCAGGTGCTCAAGGGCCGTCAGGTAATTGCCCAGTACCTCGCGGATGATCTCGTCGGTCATGGTGGTGTCCGCCGCCACGGCGCCGCGCCAGCCCTCCAGCACATACCGGTTCTCCGGGGAGGTGGCGGGCCGCATTGTCAGATACCCGTTTTCATCCGCGCTCACCGTGTCGATGAAGAACTGCGCCGCCTTCCGCAGTACGGGCAGCGCGCGCTGCTGAAGGAACGCCTGATCCCCCGTGTAGATGTAATGCTCGAACAGGTGCCCCGACAGCCAGCCGTAGGCCATGGGCCACCAGGCGTACACCGCCGCGCCCTCCCGTTTGAACCCCACCGGTGTGGCATGGCCCCACAGGTCGGTGTTGTGGTTCACCACCGCGCCCCGGGCATGGAACAGCTCCTGCGCCACCTTGCCACCGGTCACGCTCAGGCAGTCCAGCAGGTCGAACAGCGGCTCCGCCACACCGGGCACATTGCAGATTTCCGCAGGCCAGTAGTTCATCTCCGTGTTGATGTTGGTGGTGTAGTTGCTGCTCCAGGGGGGCTGCAGCATGTCGTTCCAGATGCCCTGCAGGTTGAGCGCCCGGGTGCCGGGGCGGGAACCGCTCACCAACAGATACCGCCCGAACTGGTACAGCAGGATGGGCAGCGAAGCATCCTCCCCGCCCTCGGAATAGCGGCGCAGGCGCTCGTCCGTGGGCAGGTCGTCGTGGCTTTCGCCATCAAGGGCGATGGCCTGGCGCGCCATCAGCCCGGTGAAATCCTCCCGGTGGGCCCGCAGCAGCGACGCGAAATCCATGCTCTCCGCCGCTGCCAGATCCGCCCGGGCCAGCGCGGCGTGATCCACCCGGGACAGGCCGGGGTACCGGTCGAAGGCCTCAAAATTGCTGCGGCAGACCAGGCGCAGCTCCAGCCAGGTGGCGCCGGTGACGGCGAGGGAATCCGCCTCCGTCGTCAGCTGACCGTCCGTGGCGGCGCGGAGGATGGTGGTGGCGCTGATGCCCTGCTTCTCCGGCGCATCGTCATAGTCGATGGCCTCGGGGGAGAGACCCAGGTAGGTGGGCAGGGCGCGGGAGGGGCAGCGGGTGGTCATCACCAGCTCGCGGCGCTCCGCACGCGCCTGGTGGCGCAGCTGGCTGGTCAGGCGGATGACCGCTGCCAGCACGGGATGGTCGGCGGTCATGCGCAGGCAGACCATCTGCTGGGGATGGGACACGAAGGTCGTGCGGGCGTAGGCCACGCCCTGCACATTGAAGCGCGTGACCGCCGTGCCGTCCTCCAGGCAGAGCTCCCGGCAGTAGCGGTCGGTTTTCCCCTCCGCAAGGCCGGGGAAGGTCAGCAAAAGGTCGCCCAGGGGCATGTAGCTTTCCGTAAACGCCCCCAGCACGTGGGCGCAGAGCTCCTCCTCGGCCTCCCGGGCCCTGCCCGCCAGCACCAGCTCCTGGGCCTTGAGAATGTGCTCGTAGCTGCCGGGGCGGATGTGATTTCCCGGGTGCCCCGACCAGAGGGTGTCCTCGTTCAGGGCGATGCGCTCCTGCGCCACGCCGCCCAGGGCCATGATGCCCAGCCGGCCGTTGCCCTGGGGCAGGCCCTCCACCCATCGGGGTGCGGGCTGATGATAAAACAAACGCATATCGGTTTCCTCCTGATGCTCGATGCTGTGACAGGAATGCCTTCTGCCGGAAGGATTCGCTGCAGCCCCGGACCATACCTGCCGCTGTGGACGCACAGCGCAATTTCTTTCATGCAGCACAAAAACGCTTCGCTGACGCAGGGCTGTGTCTCCCGCTTACCGCCTGCCTGGCATGACCGTGGACTCCTTCCGGCAGACGGTGCAACGCCCACCATGTGCCGGAAATGCCGGACGGTCACAACAGGGCCGGCATAGCCTGCCTGCGCGCCGATCCGGCCAATGCTGTCCCGGGTGGAGCGCAGCAGCTCCTGGGCGCGGTTGATGCGGCGCTTGTGCAGGTACTGGCAGGGCGGCATGCCCATCTGCTGCCTGAACAGGCGGATGAGATAATACCTGAACAGCCTGGCAACCCGCATGCAGTATTACCGCCGCTTCAGCGCGGATGATGGCAAGGCCATTCCCGCCCTGTTCACCGATGAGCCGCACATTTCCCCCAGTCGCGTCTGCGATGGCGGCGCGGCTGCGCTCCCGTTCAGCTGCTTCTTCGCCCATGAATTTGAGCTGCTCAACGGTTACAGCCTTCTGCGCAACCTGCCGGGCGTGTTCCGGAACGTGACGGGCTGCGTGCCGGACAGGCCGCCGGAAAAGGTGCGCTTCGACTATGGCTGACGATGCGCGGGTCGAGCTCGCCGGTATACAGCTTCGCTGCTGCGGCGGTCAGGGAACCGCACCGAAGCTTGATTACTGAACAGGCCCTCCTGCCAGCGATATGCCGTCATGATCTTCCGGCTCCCCGACACCAGCTGCGGGCCACTGGAGCAAGCGTACCTGCGCATGCGGGAATCAAGGGCTATGTCCGCCTATGAAAAGCCACCGGCGTGGCCGGTGGAGGCTTGCTTGTACCCTTTGCATCCGGAAGGCCGGCGAAGCATCATACCTTCCATCCTGGACGATGCGAATGATCGGACAGGCCGTTGGGGCCATGATGTCCTGTGGCGTGCTTTGCAGTCAGTCAGGTGATATATCGCGCAGCTTCCCTTCTGCCTGATGCATTCAGAAAGCACACCCGCATACCGCCAGACTGCGTTGAAGAGCTTGCGCCCTGCAGGTTCATGCATGGCGGGGCCATCCCGCGGCCATTGACGGCAGGAGAAAATGCGCATATAATGAATCTGATCATCGGAGGGTGAGCTGTTCTTTGGAAACAGTGAGCTGGATAAGATGACGGGCTGAAATGCCGGTTGTCCTGTCCGGCTTTTTGTTTGGATGCGGGGACGCGAGCAAAATGCATGCAGCTGTAGGGGAGGTAACGCTATGCCAGGGAAAACCATCACCGGGAGCAGCCATGACCGCAACAATCTGACGGAGGGCCCTCTTTTCTCCAGCGTTGTGCGGTTCACGCTGCCCTTCCTGCTGTCCAACCTGCTGCAGACGCTGTACGGCACGGTGGATACGCTGGTGATCGGCAACTGCGGCTCGGCCTCCGGGGTGTCCGCGGTGGCGTGCGGGTCGCAGCTGCTGTCCATGTTCACCTTCCTGGCCATCGGCCTGTCCGCGGGCGGTACCGTGCTGGTGAGCCAGTGCATCGGCGCCCGGGATGACAGGCAGGCGGCCCGGATTGTGGGCAATCTGATCATCGACTTTGCGGCGATCAGCGTGGTGCTGACCGCCCTGGCATCGGTGTTCTCGCCGGTGTTCCTCACCTGGCTGAACGTACCGTCGGAGGCCATGGCCGAGGCCACGACCTACATGCGCATCTGCAGCCTGGGCATTCCGCTGATCATCGGCTACAACATTGTGTGCGCCCTGCTGCGCGCCATGGGGGACAGCAAAAGTCCGCTGATCTTTGTGGCGGTGGCCTGCGGCATCAACATCCTGGGGGATGTGCTGCTGACGGGCGTGCTGGGCCTGGGCGTGATGGGCGTGGCCATCGCCACGGTGACGGCGCAGGGGCTGAGCTTTGTCTTCAGTCTGATCTTCATCATGCGCAGGGGCATGCCCTTTGCCTTTGGCAGGCAGGACATCCGCCTGGACGGCAGAACCACGGGGAACATCTTTAAAATCGGCATCCCCATGGGCGTGCAGAGCGTGCTGATCAACATCAGCTTCATGTTCATCACGGCCATCATCAACGGCATGGGGCTTTCCGCCAGCGCCGCCATGGGCATCGGCGACAAGATCGTGAGCTTCACCTTCATGCCGCAGTCGGCCTTCTCCGCCTCGGTGGCGGTGGTGGTGGCGCAGAATTACGGCGCAGGGAAAATGGATCGCGCCTACAGGGCGGTGGGCTATGCCATCGGCGTCTGCATGGCCATCGAGGCGCTCTGCTGCCTGGTGTGCGTGCTGTTCCCCAGCTTTATGCCGTCCCTGTTCACCGATGACGCGGAGGTCATCGAGATGGCCGGGCTGTACATGAAGGCCTACAGCATTGACGGCATCCTCACGGCGATTGCCTTCAACCTGTCCGCGCTCCTCAACGGCTGCGGCAGGACAACCTTCAACATGGCCCAGAACCTGATCGCTACCTTCCTGGGCAGGATCCCGGCCACCTGGCTTTTCTCCAGGCTGGCGAATACGAATCTGTTCCTGATCGGCTGTGCCGCCCCGGCCAGCACGGTATTGAGCATCATCATGCTGGTGGTGTATCTGCGGCTGATCAGCAGGAAGAAACCCTTTGTGCGCGCGGCTGAACAGCCGGGGGCTTCGGGCCGGACAGCCCCGTGACGGGGCTTTCCCTCATGTCCAACGATATCGGTCAGCGAAGGAGCGGCGTCCCTGTGGCGCCGCTCCTTTTGACGTTCCCCCGGCGCGGACGGGGGAAGAGCATCACCTGCCTGGCGGCGTCCGGCAGACGCTGCGCCCTTGCCCCACGAAAAAAGCCCCACGTCTGCCGTGGGGCCGGGATGCGTCAGTCCCGCATCAGGGTGAAGGCCGCAAACTGCAGATACCCCGTGCCGCTGAAGGTGAAGTACAGCGCGTGTACCCCGTCGGGGATGTCCACCTCCGCCACCGTGTCGCGCCATACGTTGGCATAGCGGATGGGCGCCGCGCCCACAACCTCGCCGTCCCAGGCCGTGCGGATTTCCAGCCGGCCCGTGGCGTAGCCCTTGGTGCGCACGCTGATGCGCTTCACGCCCTGGCAGTCGAAGTACTTGAACCCCGCCGTGGCCGTGTCGCGCATGTTGGCGATGTAGCCCAGGTTCTCGTCCCCGTCGCCGCCCAGCTGGGTGATCTTGGGGAAGCGGTCGTCCATCCAGCCCGACCAGGGGACATAGGTCATGTCCTCCGCGGTGAACAGGTTGCAGGCGATGTAGGTGGGGTACTCGCCCTCACCCCGCAGGGGAGCCAGCGAGCAGCAGGAGGTCATGGTGGCCTGAATCACGCTGCCGTCCTCCGCGAAGGAGAGCTTCTCGAAGCAGCCCTGACGGCTGTAATTGGTGCCGTTGGTGTGCCGGTGGTAGAAGATGAACCAGTCATGCCCGATCTGCACCATGCTGCCGTGGTTGTTGGCGGTGTAGTAGGCGCACTTCTCCGCGGGCTTGTAGGTGTCGATGTGCAGGTCGCCGCCGCTGACCATCACGCCCCGGTAGACGAAGCCCTTCGTGGGCTCAGTGCTGGTGGCGTAGCACAGCTCGTGGTACTTCACCGAGGAATAGATGAAGTAGTACAGCCCGTCCTTTTTGCGGATGGAGGGGGCCTCGAAGAACTCATGTCCCTCAAAGCCCGTACCCTCGCTGTTGATGCTGCTGGGGGCCACGAACACGGGGGCCTCCAGCACGGTGAGCATGTCGCTGTCCAGCACGGTGCACATAGCCCCGTGGCGGGTTTCGTCCCCCACCGCACAGAAGCCCGTGTACAGGTAGGTCCTGCCAGCCTCCGTGATGACCCCGGGGTCGAACTGGGGCTCGTCGCCCGCGCCTTCGCCCAGGAGCGTGCCGTCGGGGTAATGCACGTAGCCGTAGAATTCATACTGCCCTGCGGGCTTGTCGCATACCGCCACCGACACCACGCCGCAGCTGCTCAGCACATAGTACAGGTAGTAGCGGCCATCGGGGCCCACGGTCACGTCCGGGGCGTACAGGTTGCCCTGCAGGTCGGCATTGCGGGGATCCTGATCCTTGCGGTAGATCACGCCCTCGTAGCGCCAGTCGCCCAGGTTGTCCACCGGGGCCGACCAGCCCACATAGTCGCCCATGCAGTACACATCGCCCTGGAAGAAATCGTGGGAGCCGTACACATACACCCTCTCGCCGAACACATAGGGCTCGCCGTCGGGCACATATTCCCAGGAGGGAAGGTAGGGGTTCACCGCCTGCTTCAGGTTGTCCATGGGGCTTTCCTCCTTGTGACGGGCCGCGTCAGGACGGCCAGCCCTTTCTGTTGCGGTAGGTCTTTGGGGTCATGTGCATTTCCTTGTTGAACCAGCGGCAGAAGTAATTGGTAGAGGTGAAGCCCGTCCGCAGGGCGACCTCCTGCAGGGGCAGGCGGCTGCCGGAGAGCAGCGCCTTGGCCCGCTCCAGCCGTACGGTGGCGATGTACTCGCCCACGGTGGTGCCGGTGGCCTCTTTGAAGGCCCGGGCCAGGTAGACCGGGTGGAAGTGCATGGTTTCGGCCAGCTGCTGCAGGGAAAGATCCTGGGCGATGTGGGCCTCGATGTAGCCCATCAGTTCCGGGATCCAGGGCATGCCGGCGCTCTCCTGGGGTGCGGGCGGATCCTCGGCGGGGGAAGCGTCGGGTTCGTCCCCCAGGGCGCGGTTCACCGTCCGGAGGATCATGTCGTCGCCCTCGCCCTTGAGGACATAGGCGAAGGCCCGCTGATCCAGGGCCTGCCGGGCGTACTCGAACTCGGAGTACCCTGTCAGGTAGATAACGCGGCAGTCCGGCTGCAGGGCCGTCACCCGGCTGTGCAGCTGGAGTCCGGAGCAATCCGGCATGTTGATGTCGGTCATCAGCACGTCAACGGGCTGGGCCTGCATGATGCCCAGCGCCTCGGCCCCCGAGTAGCACACCTGCACCCGGGCCCGGCCGGCCGTCGCCCGGGCGAGCATCTCCTGCAGGGTGTCGGCAATCAGGATCTCATCATCCACGATCAGGATCTGCTTCAAATGCTCGCCTCCCCTTCTCAAAGGTCAGGATGGCCGTCAGGCTGTTGTCCACGCTCTTCAGCTGAAGGGCGCCTTCATGGCCGTAGTACAGCTGCAGCCTGCGGTACAGGTTGCGCAGCGCGTTGGAGTCCGGGGCGGAGGGCTCGCGGATGCTGTCCCACAGGGCCTGCACCGCTTCTTCGCCCATGCGGCCGCTGTTGTCGGACACAATCACCTGAAACGCCCTGTCCGTGCAGCGGTAGCGCATGGACACCACCCCGCCCGAGACGATGTCCTTCACGCCGTGGAGGAAGGCGTTCTCCACAATCGGCTGGATGATCAGCGAGGGGATCTGCTCGTGGGCGATTTCCTCCGGCAGGGGCTGGACGTCAATGGCGATCCGCGGGGCAAAGCGGATGCGCTGGATCTCCATATAATTCACCACATGGTCGACCTCATCCTTCAGCGTGACGATCTGCTGGGGCATTTTGGTGATGTAGCGGTAATACTTGCTCAGGTTCAGGCTCAGGGCGGCGATGGTGGCATTGCCGTCTGCCTGGGCCATGCGGTACACCAGATACAGCGAGTTGAACAGGAAGTGCGGGTCGATCTGCAGCTGCAGCTGCTTCAACTCCGCCTGCTGCGCGCGGATCTGCGCTTCATAGACCCGGGCGGTCAGCTCCTCGATATGCTCGATCATGTGGTTGAACTCGGCGTAGATATCGTCAAAGTTGGAGCTGCCGCGGGGGCTGAGCCGGTGCTGACCCGTGGCGGTGGTGGCGATGATGGTGTCCAGCATTTCGTCCACGGGGCGGAGGATGCAGCGGCGGTAATAGACCAGATACACCACCAGCAGGCCCAGCGCCACCAGCGTCAGCAGCCAGAGCGACAGCCGGTAGTTGACGAAGGGCTGCAGCTGGCGGTCGATCTGCCGGTAGAAAACCAGGGTCATGCCCAGGGTGTCCACGGGGGCCTGGGCGCGGAGTCTGTCCGGATCCGTGTCGCCGGCAGCCTCCGCTTCCATAATGCGGAGCCCCTCCGCCGTACCGGTGAGCGGCGTGCCGTCCTCCCGCAGGAGCAGCACGGCGTCCGTGCGGCTGGCGGCGATGTCGCCAAGGCGGGTGTACAGGCGGTCGGTGGAGATCTCCAGGGCCACCAGCATCAGCGGCTGATACCGCTCGATCCTGAGCACGGTCAGCCACAGGGAGCCGTTCCACTCCACCACGCCGGGCGTACCCGTGGAGGACAGGCGGAACAGGTCGTTCCATTCCTCCGGGTCCAGCGTCTCGATGGAGTCCATTCCCGCGGTGATGCACTTGCCGCGCATGGGCAGAATGATCATCAGGTTGTCCGCAATGGGGGAGAACCGCCTGACCTCGTACCCCTTGCCGAAGAGATCCTTGACCAGCACCATACGCTGGTAGTCGCTCAGGGAGTCGTAGAGCAGGACGTACTTCATCAGGGACTTGTCGTTGCATACCTCCCGGCAGAAGAAGCTCAGTGTCTCCAGGTCGCGCTGCAGCTCCCCGGCCATGTAGGCTGCGTCCGCGTCGGCCTGCCGGACAAGCTGCGTGTAGAAATTCCGCACGCCCCGGGCATTGATCTCCATGCCGATGCCGTAAAACAGCAGCACCGCCGCCACGGTGATCACCAGCAGCCGGACAAAGACCCGCTTGCGCAGGGAGGTGCGCTTCTTGCTCATGGGGACCGACTCCTTTCGGGATGGCAGGGTCGCCCAAAGGGGCAATGAATATGGAAAATCTCCGCGGCACACCCGGGGGAATGCCGCGGAGGAGAATCGGCCCGGGAAGGGCGCGTCAGCCCTTTACCGAGCCCAGCACCATACCCTTGACAAAGTAGCGCTGCAGGAAGGGATACAGCGCCAGCATCGGCACGGAGGCCACGAAGATCATCGCGCACTTGACCGTCTTGTCCGACACCAGGGCCAGGGCCTCCCAGTCGCCTGCACCCATCTGGGTCAGCTTCTGGTCGATGACGATGGTGCGCAGGTAGCTCTGCAGGGGATACTGGTTGGGATCCGCCATGTAGATGATGCCGTTGAACCACTCGTTCCAGTGGTACACGGTGGAATACAGGGCGATGGTCGCCAGCGCCGCCGTGGAGGTGGGCACGAAGATCTGCCACAGGATGCGCCACTGGCTGGCGCCGTCCATGATGGCGGCCTCCTCCAGCTCCCGGGGGGTTTGGCGGAAGAAGTTCAGCAGCAGGATGATGTTGTACACCGGCACCGCCCCCGGGATCACCAGCGACCAGAAGGTGTTCTTCAGCCCCGTCATGTTCACCACCATGTACAGGGGGATCAGCCCGCCGGAGATCAGCATTGTCAGGAAGAAGTACCAGGCGTACAGCGTGCGGTGGCGGAACTGGTCCTTCTCCTTGCTCAGCGGATAGGCGCTGATGATGCAGAAGAACATGTTGATGCCAACGCCCACCACCACCCGCTTGATGGAGACCAGCATCGCCGTCCAGAAGGGCGCGCGGGTCAGCACATACTTGTAGCTCTCCAAGGTGAAGCCCACGGGCCAGAGTATGACCAGTCCGCCGCCGGCGGAGGACTTGTCCGACAGGGAGATGGCGAACACATGGATCAGCGGGATCAGGCAGGACGCCGCCAGAAGACCGAGGATCAGATGGTTCAGCACCACAAACAGCCGGGAGCCGAATTTCCTGGACTCTACCATGGTTGTTCCCCCCTCCTCAGAAGATTCTGTAGTCAGCAAACTTGTACGCGCAGAAGTAGCTGACCGAGATAAAGAATGTGGACACCACCGACTTGAACATGCCCATGGCCGTGGACTGGCCGAACTGCTGCTGGATCAGGCCCAGGCGGTAGATGAAGGTGTCGATGATATCGCCGGTGGAGTAGACCTGCTTGGAGTACAGGTTGTATACCTGATCGAAGCCGGCGTTCAGCACGTTGCCCAGGCTCAGCACCATCATCAGCACGATGATCATGCGCATGTTGGGCAGCGTTACATGCACCATGCGCTGGAAGCGGTTCGCGCCGTCGATGGTGGCAGCCTCATACTGGGTGGGGTCAATGTTGGTGATGGCCGCCAGGTAGACAATGGTGCCGAAGCCGAATTCCTTCCACACATCGGTGAAGATCAGCGTGAAGCGGAACCAGCTGTTGTCGCCCAGGAAGAAAATGGGCTGGATGCCGAACAGGCCCAGGAAGCGGTTGAGCAGGCCGCCGCTGGGGGAGAGAATGTCGATGAGAATGCCGCCCAGGATGATCCAGCTGAGGAAGTGGGGCAGGTAGATCATCGTCTGGACAGTGCGGCGGAAGGCGGCGCTACGGATCTCGTTGAGCAGGATGGACACCGTCACGGGGATCAGCAGGTGCAGCACGATCTTCCATGCCGAGATGATGACCGTATTGCGCAGGGCGGGCAGCGCCTGGGGATTCTTCAGCAGCAGCTCGAAGTTGCCCAGGCCGACCCATTTCTGGTCGCCGAAAAGCCCCTTGGCCGGGATGAATTTCTGGAAGGCGATCACCAGGCCGCCCATGGGCAGGTACATGTAGATGAACACAAGGATCACCGGCACCAGAAGCATCAGATGGAAGGGCAGCTCCTTGCGGAAGCGACCGCACTTGCGTGAGGGATTCAACTGTACCTGCTTATCCATGGCATGCATCTCCCTGACAATGATTTGAAAGCGGGGGCCGGTGCTGCCACCAGCCCCCGCGGAGCGTATGCTATCCCGCTGTGCTTATTTGACGGAAGCGTACCACTCGTTGACCTCGGCGGTGATCTGCTCGCCGCCCATGGCCATCCAGTTCTCCACGAAGGTGTCGTAGGAGTCCACGGGCTCCTCGCCCAGGATGATCTTCACGAAGGCTTCGTCGCGCAGGTCATCCAGGGTGGACATCATGTAGGTCATGGTTTCGGTGGCCGCGCCGACGAACATCTGATCCTGGGTCAGGTTGTTCTCCTTGTAGTAGTTCAGCACGCCGTAGGCGCCGCCGGAGCCGTAAATGCGCTCCCAGCCCCACAGGGCGAAGCCCGCTTCCGTGCCGGACTCGAAGGCCTGCAGCTTCTGCAGGATGGAGTAGCCCTCGCCGGTCACGCCGGACATGTCGCCGGACTGACGGCCGGCCTCCAGGTCGAGGAAGGCGTTCAGGTTCTTGTCAGGCTTGGTGGGGGTCACGGGAGACAGCTTCCAGATGGACTCGGAGTCCAGGGGCGCGTAGTACACGCCGTTCTCGTTCTCGGGGCCCCAGCACTTGTCGATGAACAGGTTGTACATCTTGACAACTGCTTCGGGATGCTCCACGTCCTTGCGGACCACGGTCCAGGAGGTGGTGCCCACGTCGGTCATGGCCTTGGCCTTGTGGTCGGTGGCGGTGGGGATGGGGAAGGCCTGCCACTGGCAGCCCTCATCCTTGCCCAGGTTCCAGCTGTCCTGCAGGGGGTAGATGGAGTTCCACTGGGCGCCGAAGGCGATGCCGCACTTGCCCGCCGTGGTGGCCTCGGCCACCTTGCCGCCGGTCTTGACGCCGAATTCGGGGTCGATCAGGCCGTCCACATACATCTGATGCAGGGCCGCCAGGGCGTCCTTGGTGCCGGGCAGGGTCGCGCCGTAGACCAGCTCGCCGCTGTCGTTCTCCACCCAGATGTTGGGGTAGGAATCGAAGGCGTTGAACAGGCCCTTCATGGTGAACATCTGGCTCCAGAAGTCCTTCTGGATCGCGATGCCGATGGTGTCATCCACGCCGTTACCGTCAAAGTCGGCGGCGCAGAAGGCCTTGGCCACAGTCACCAGCTCGTCCCAGGTGGTGGGAACCTCCAGGTTCAGCTTCTCCAGCCAGTCGGTGCGGATCCACATCAGGTCGGCGATCATCAGCGTCTCGCCCACCACGGGCAGGGCGTACAGGTGGCCGTCGAAGGTCACGGCGTCGAAGGGGGAGGTGCCGGTCTCCAGCATGACGCTCTTGGTCTGCTCGGTGGCGTACTCCTCGTAGATGTCCTCCAGGGGCATGATCAGCCCGGCCTCGTACAGCTGCTTGACCTGCAGGGCGGTCACGTTCACAAACTCGGGAATGTCGCCGATGGCCAGCTCGGCGGCGATCTTGGTATCGTACTCCTCGCCGCCCTTGACGATCCAGTCATACTCGACGATGATGTTCAGCTCATCCCGGTACAGGTCGCACCAGAGGTTGTCGGTCATGGTCTTGTCGGGATGCTGGGAGAAGTAGTTGGCGTCGAGGGTGTCGTCCGTGCTGCGGACGAAATGCACCGTCACGGGCTCGTCGTACTTCTGCTCATTGGCGAAGGCGCAGCTGCAAAGCATGCACAGCGCCAGTGCCAGCGCCAAAACGGAAGACAGCTTTCTCATGGGGTGAATACCTCCTGTTCTGTTGTCCGGCCATGGAACGGGGCCGGGTTTCTTGTCTTTTATTATGCATAATCCTACCAGATAGTGCAATAGTAAATTCTGAACCATGATAGCACATTCTTAACTTTGTGCCTGGGCGGCATGGCGTGTGTGGTGCGCAGCAGGGCGCGTCATGACGAAAATGCCTGCTCCCTCGGGCGTTGGCGGAGGCCGTGTTTCCGCGCAGCTGCCCGATTGCCTGGCATGACAACGCCGCCGTTGATCGTCAGGGGAGCAGGGGTGTGAACATGGATGCCCGCCATTATTATAGATGGTCAGCATGACGGTTTTCTTCATGTGCATGATTCCCTGCCCTCTCGCAGCTGCAGCCGCTTACAGAAGTGCGTCAGCCGGGAGTGTATTTTGTTACAAATATATTATACAGGACTTTGTTCCAATTCAAGCATCCGGGGGCGTTGCTGCGCTATTTTTTGATGCCGGAGTCACCCTCCCGGCGGAAGCAGGATATTGATGCGTGAAGGCCGAATTATGGAAAGGAGTATGACCGGCAGCCGGATGCATCTCTGCCCGGCCTGATCTGCCGAAAAGGAAGATACATCTGCACGTTTCCGCGCTGCGCACCCGGGTGACGATCCCAGGACCAATCACGATGGAAAGGATGATCAACACATGCAGCTGCACATTGCCAATGAAAAGGGCGTCCCGATTCAGCCCGGGATGATCGGCCTGTTCTTTGAGGACATCAACTACGCGGCGGACGGCGGCCTCTATGCCGAAATGATTGAGAACCGCTCCTTTGAATCCCTGGACTGCAGCGGTACCGTGGGCGACTACTACACCGTGCAGGACTGCGGCTATGCCTGGCATCCCACCACGGTCTGCGGCGAGGGCGCCATGGCCTATGTCATGGGCAGCCCGGTCAACCGGGTGAATCCCCACTACCTGCGCTTCACCGCGTCGCAGGCGGGCCAGGGCTTCTGGAACCAGGCGTACAGCGGCATTCACCTGGTCAAGGGGATGACCTGCAACGTCTCCTTCTACGCCCGGATGGTGCGCTATCAGGGCGACCTGACGGTGTCCGTGGAGAAGGACGGGCAGGTCTTCGCCCGGGGCAGGGTGGCGTGCGTCCATGTGCCGGAAAAGACCTGGCAGAAGTGGATCCGCTACGAGCTGACGCTGACAGCGGCTGATACCGTATCCGGCGCGCGGTTTGTCATCGCGCTGGATCAGCCCGGCGTGGTGGAGTTCGACTTCATCTCCATGATGCCCGGGGACGCCGTGGCGGGCGTGTTCCGCAGGGATCTGTTCGAGCTGCTCAAGGGGCTGCATCCGGGGTTCCTGCGCTTCCCGGGCGGGTGCATCATCGAGGGCAACACGCTGGACAACCGCTACCGCTGGAAGGAGAGCGTCGGCGCGCCGGAGGGCCGCAGGAGCAACTTCAACCGCTGGGCCGTCCACGGCACGAAGGAGGAGAACGGCTGGCACACCCAGTACGCCCACTACAACCAGACCCTGGGCATCGGCTTCTATGAGTACTTCCTGCTGTGCGAGCTGATCGGCGCCAAGCCCCTGCCGGTGGTCAATGTGGGCCTGGCCTGCCAGTACCAGTCCTATGAGCTGGTGGAAATGGACGAGCCGGAATTCGCGGAATTCATCCAGGATGCGCTGGATCTGATCGAGTTCGCCAACGGCCCCGTGGACAGCCGCTGGGGCGGCCTGCGCGCGCAGATGGGCCATCCCGCGCCCTTCAGGCTGACCATGATGGGCATCGGCAACGAGCAGTGGCAGACGGACAAGGTGGACTTCTTCGCCCGGTACACGGCCTTTGAGCAGGCCATTCACGCGGTGTACCCGGAGATGAAGCTCATCGGCTCCGCAGGCCCGGACATCACCTCCGAGCGCTACACGGCCGCCTGGGACTTCTATAAGCGGGAATGCCCGAAGAAGGACAATTTCTGCTACGCCGTGGACGAGCATTACTACGTCAAGCCCGACTGGTTCTACGACCATGTGCACTTCTACGACAACTATCCCCGCACCGTGAAGGTGTTCTCCGGGGAGTACGCCGCGCATCCCGTCAGCGGCATGAACCTGCCGGAGGCCAACAATCTGACGGGCGCGCTGGCGGAGGCGGCGTTCCTCACCGGCGTGGAGCGCAATGCGGACATGGTGGTGCTGGCCTCCTACGCGCCGCTGTTCGCCCGCATCGGCTATGCCCAGTGGTCGCCGGACATGATCTGGTTCGACGAGGAGAAGGCCTACGGCACCCCCAGCTACTGGGTGCAGAAAATGTACGGCGAGAACATGGGCACGGTGACCATCCCCATGCACGGCCAGGACAGGCTGCTGGAGCAGGAACACCTGTATGTGAACCTGAGCCTGGACGAGCGCACGGATGAGATTATCATCAAGGCTGTGAACCACAGCGATGCGCCTCAGGCCATTGAGCTGGTGACCCCCGTGCCCCTGGCGGACACCATGACGCTGCAAATCCTTGCCTGCGCGGACGGCCCGGACAGCTACAACACCCCCGCCAAGCCGGACAAGGTCAGCACCCGCACCGAAACCATCCCTTATGAGGGCCGTCTGCCGGTGCCTGCGAACAGCTTTGTGGTGGCGCGGGTGAAGCGGCGGGGCTGAGCCGGACGGGAGTCATCCGCCGCGAAGGAAGAGATGCAACGATGAGAATGCGATTGCCTGACCTGATGGAAATCCACGATGACCAAGGCGTTCACCGCGGCGGCGGATGCGCCCTGGCGTACGGCGATGTGCGCGCCGCGCTGACCCTGCGCCGGGACAGCCTGGCGGTGCAGCTGTGCGCGCAGACAACCCCGCTGCGGTATGTGCGGCTGCGCTGGGCCTTTGCCGATGCGGAGAAGCGCCGGGAGAGCGTGCGCATCTACGGCGACGCCTGGGAGCGCGGTGGCGGTGAGCTGGAATGGCGGGGCATCGTGCCTGAGCGCTGCATGCCGTGGTTTGCACTGGTGACCAACGGCTCAGACGCCGATGGGCAGCGGGAGGGCCGCGTCACCGAGGGCTTCGGCGTGATGGTGCGCCCGGCGGCCATGTGCTTCTGGCAGTACGATACGGCGGGCGTCACGCTGTGGCTGGACGTGCGCTGCGGCGGCGAGGGCGTTGTGCTGGGCGGGCGCGTGCTGGAGGCGGCGACTGTTCTGTTCCGCACCTACGAGGGCTGCACGGCCTTGGAGGCGGGCCGCAGCTTCTGCCGCGACATGTGCCCCGATCCCCTGCTGCCGCCCTGGCCTGTCTACGGCGCGAACAACTGGTATTACGCCTATGGCAGCAGTTCCAGGGAGGACATCCTGCGGGACGCCCGGAGGCTGGCGCAGCTGTGCGCGGGCAACGCCAACCGCCCGTATATGGTCATTGACGACGGATGGACCCTCCATCCGAAAAACGGGCCGTGGGATCGCGGCAACGAACGCTTCCCCGATATGGGCGCGCTGGCGCGGGAAATCAGCGCGCTGGACATCCGCCCGGGCATCTGGGTGCGCTACCTGGCGGATGAAGGCGGCGCCTGCCGGCTTCCGGAGGCCTGGCACCTTTCGCGGGACAGGCAGTACCTGGATCCGTCCCGGCCGGAGGTGCTCGAATACATCGCGCAAACCACGCGCCGCCTGGCGGGCTGGGGCTACCGGCTGATCAAGTTCGACTGCTCCGCCCAGGATATGCTGGGCCGCCGGGGCTACAGGGTACCCTATGCCGTGGCCCAGGACGGATGGCGCTTTGCCGACCAGGGCAAAACCAGCGCGGAGATCATCCTGCAGTTCTACCGCACGGTGCAGAAGGCCGCCGGGCCGGATACGGTGCTCATGGGCTGCGCCACCTACAGCCACCTGAGCGCGGGCATCCTGCACGTGGTGCGCACCGGCGCGGACGTCAACGGCCGCAGCTGGGATATCACCCGGCGCATGGGCGTGAACACCCTGGCCTTCCGCATGATGATGAACCGCACGTTTTTCATGGTGGACGCCGACTGCGCGCCCGTCACGGAGCATCTGCCCTGGGACAAGACGGCGCAGTGGCTGCGCCTGCTGGCCATGAGCGGAACGCCCCTGTTTGTATCCTGCCGGGCGGAGCAGTGCGAAGGGAGGGTGGCGGCGGCGCTGGCAGAGGCCTGTGCGCGCAGCGCCCTCCAGGCGGATGAGCTGATCCCCCTGGACTGGATGGAGAACATCTGCCCCGAGCGATGGCTCTGCCAGGGCCGGGAGGTGCGCTTCGACTGGTATGCGGATGAGATCCCCGTGATGTTTGCGGCTGAGCGCCAATAAAGCGACAGGAGGTCGGGCTTGTACCCCGGCCTCCTTTTGCATCAGAAAAAACGTATGGGCAGCCTCCGCCGGAGCACCGGCGGGAGACCATGGTGTACCCGGCGCGGATGGCCCCTGGCTTCACATGCCGTTTTCCTCAGCCCGGGCAGCGGTGCCCGGGCTTTTCCTTTGGGCTCACCGTGAAGACGACGGAGCCAGGCTTGCCGCCGGGGGACAGACGCAGATGCCCGCCCCAGGACAACGGCCTCCGTGCCTTGACCGTGGTGCAGGATGATGGCATCGCGCAGCCTGCCGCGGCACGAAAGAAAAATCCGAACCAGGAACCGCCGGGTTCCGGGCTCGGATTGGCTGACACAGGGCAGGGGAGGCTCCCGGAGAAACGGCGTTACAGGCATGCGCCGTTGCTTTCCATCACGCGCCTGTACCACAGCGCGGAATCCTTGGGGATGCGCTGCTGCGTGGCGTAATCCACATGCACCAGGCCGAAACGCTCAGTGTAGCCGCAGGCCCACTCGTAGTTGTCCATCAGCGACCAGGCGAAGTACCCGCGGGCGTCCACGCCCTCCTCCGCCGCCCGCCGGTAGGCCAGCAGATAGCGGTGCATGTAATCCTCCCGGTTGGGATCGTGCACCCTGCCGTCCAGGGAGACCGCGTCATGGCAGGACATGCCGTTCTCCGTGATGAGGAACGGGGTTTGGTACCGCTCGTAAAGGAACCTGGGCCCCCAGTACAGCGCGTCGGGGGTGACGGGCCAGCCGATGGCCGTCCGGGGATGTCCCGCCGGGAAGGGCACCTGCTCGTAGCCGTCGGCGTTGTCTGCGGCGCGGATCACCCGGCCGTGGTAAATATTCTGCCCGTAATAGTTCAGGGGCTGATGAATCAGCGGCATGTCCTTCTCCCAGCCCCTGGGCAGCAGATGCCCAAAACGGGCCAGCCCCTTCTCCGGGAAATGCCCAGCATGGCCGGGTCGCTCCACCAGGAGACCGTCCACGTCCAGTCGTCGTTCATGTCGAAACAGGCGCGGCGGGCAGCCTCCACGTCCTCCGGGCTGCCTGTGGCCGGGATGCAGGGGGTGCTGCAGGGCGCATAGCCCACGCGGACATCCGGGATGACGTCGCGCAGCGCCCGCACGGCCAGGCCATGGGCCTTCAGCACATGGTGGCTCATGGGAATGGTGCGCTCGTTGGGCATGCGCAGCCCGGGCGCGTGTTCGCCCTTGACATACCCCAGGCCGATGAAGCACTGCGGCTCATTGAAGGTGAAGAAATCCTTCACCCGGTCGCCGAAGCAGTGTGCGCATAGGGCCACGTAGTCCTCGAACCACCTGGGGCTGTCGGGGTTTTCCCAGGCGCCCCGGGCCTGCAGCGCGCTGGGATAATCCCAGTGGAACAGCGTGGCGAAGGGACGCACGCCGTTTTCCAGCAGCGCGTCAATGAGCCGGTTGTAGAAGTCGATCCCTTTGGGGTTGACCGTGACGGTTCTCTCCGGCATCAGCCGGGGCCAGGCGATGGAGAAGCGGTAGTTCTTCACGCCCAGCTGGCGCATCAGCGCGGCGTCATCGGCAAAGCGGTGGTAGTGGTCGCAGGCCGTGTCCCCCGTGTGGCCGAGGAGCACCTTTCCCGGCGTGTGGGAAAAGGTGTCCCATACGGACAGGCCCCGTCCGTCCTCCCGCGCTGCGCCCTCAATCTGGTAGGACGCCGTGGCTGCGCCCCAGATGAAATCCTTGCCAAAGCCCATGCTGTTATGCCTCCCTGCGTCAGCTTCCGGTGGATGCCGCAGGCTGCTCCGCCTGGGGAGCCTCGCTGCGGACGGTCATGTCGAAGGGGAATACCGGCAGGCCGCTTTCCCCGGCGAGGATGGCCTCCGGCCAGTTCGCCTGCCCATAGCGCACACGCACGCAGGATCCTGCATCCCTCAGGTCAAGGATGCACCTGCGGCCCGTGACAGCTGCGCCCTGCAGCTGCGCGCCTTCTACCAGGAACGCGGACTGCGCGTTGCCCTGGGCTCTCAGGCTGCCGCCTGTCCCGGTAAAGGTCAGGGTCAGCCTTCCGCCGGACAGCGATGCCTCTGCCAGGCGCGGCGCGTCCGCAGGCACGTTCTGTCCGTACACATGGGCCAGGGCCAGTGCGGCCAGCCGCTGCCCGGGGGTCTGCTTGTCGGCGGGGTGCACATTGTCCCGCTCGCCGCAGTCCAGCAGGCAGGCGAGGGCCGCGTTGTCCGTGCCGTCCGCCACAGCCTGCTGCGCCGCCCGGATGGCGGGCCAGTCCTCGGCGGAGGGCTCCGCCCCGAAGCGGGGCAGCTGTGCCGCCGCGGAAAAGAGCGTATCGTCCATGAACAGCCTGCGCCACTGGGCAATCAGCACGGCGAACACCGCCGCGTAGCCTCCCGCCCAGGGCAGGGCCGCGTCCTGCTCGCCCTGATCGTACAGGAATCCCCGCAGGGTGAAGGGCGCAACGCGGCTGAGCATCGTCTCATACGGCCCGGCGGGACGGCGCAGCATGGTGCGGCCCCAGGGCGAGCGTCTCCTGCCCGCAGCGCAGGGTCAGGGTATAGGGGCCGCCGGCCTCCATGGGCGGCAGATGGACAAGGAAGCGTCCGTCACGGCTGTCCGCCGCGGCACGGACAGGCCCCGGCGCAGCCTCCGCAGGGCCATCCGCCTCGCCGAAGACCGCGATGGGCTTGCCCTGCTGCAGCACCATATGCGCCCCGAAAACCGCTGCAAGGCGCAGCATGTTATCCCTTCCTTCCGCGCAGGTAAGCCAGGTTGCGGTCGATGAAGGCACAGCGCTGCTTCACGCAGTCCACGCTGCGCAGGGGATCGGCGGGGGTGTTGAACACATAGTCCACCAGCCGGTCGATGGTGGTGGTGGCCACGTGCAGGCGGGTGTCGCTGGAGGCGTAGTAGATGTACACCTGCCCGTCGGGCGCGGCAATGGCGCCGTTGGTGAAGGCCACGTTGCTCACGTCGCCCACCCGTTCATCGCCCATGGGCGCGATGAGATACCCGCCGGGCTCCGCGATCACCCGGGCAGGATCTTCCAGCGCGGTGGCGAAGGCGTAGATCACGTACCGCAGCCCCGCCGCCGTGTTGCGCACGCCGTGGGCGATGTGGATCCAGCCCCGGTCGGTTTTGATGGGCACCGCGCCCGCGCCGTTCTTGCTCTCGGTGATGGTGTGGTAGCGGCGCACGGAGGTCATGCGCTCCTCGTCAATGACGGCATGGGTGATGTCCTCGCACAGGCCGAAGCCGATGCCGCCGCCACTGCCCGTCTCGATGAAATCATCCATGGGCCGGGTGTAGAAGGCGTACTTGCCGTCCACAAACTCCGGGTGCAGCACCACGTTGCGCTGCTGGGGGGAGCGCAGGGTGCGCAGGTTGGGCAGACGCTCCCAGGTCTTCAGATCCTTCGTGCGCACGATGCCCGCCGCCGCCACCGCTGCGGACAGGTCGTTCACACTGGTGTCCTTGCTCTCGGAGCAGAACACGCCGTAGATCCAGCCGTCCTCGTGCTGGGTCAGGCGCATGTCGTAGACGTTGGTTTCCTCCGGGCAGGTGTCCGGCAGGAGGATGGGCTTATCCCAGAAACGGAAGCCCTCCACGCCGCTGTCGCTCTGGGCCACGGCGAAGAAGCTCTTGCGGTCCAGGCCCTCCACCCGGGCCACCAGGGTGAACTTGCCATCCACCAGCAGCGCGCCGCTGTTGAAGGTGGCGTTGACGCCAAGCCGCTGCATCATGTAGGGGTTGGTCTCCGGGTTGGGGTCGTAGCACCAGAAGGGCGGCACGTGGGCGCGGGTCAGCACCGGGTTCACCCAGCGGTCGTAGATGCCGTTGTCATAGCGGGGGTCGATGGCGTTCTTCTGCCCGATCAGCGCTTCGTACTGCGCCTCGATCTGCTCATAGCTGCGCATGTCTGCTCCTTTCGATGACCTCAAAGGCCATGCGTCCATTGTGATAGGGGCACTTCCAGGGCTCCACAATCGGCTTGTCGATGGGCGTACCGTCCTCCCGCACGCTCCAGAACCACTCAGAGCCCGGCCGCTTGTCCGCCATCACATCCCGGATGTAGCGCCACTGGCTCTTCGCCGCCTCCAGGAACTTGTTCTCGCCCGTCCGCTCCCAGGCGTTGAGGAAGCCCAGCAGCGCCTCCGCCTGCACCCACCACACCCGGGTGGTGTCCACCCTGCCCCGCTCGCACTCGGCGGCGAAGCCATGGTCGGTGAAGGCCTTGTCGAGGGTTTCCTCCGCCATGGCCAGCAGCAGCGGGCGGATGCGGGCGGTCAGGGCGTCGTCGCCCAGCACCTCCAGGGTGCGGTCGGCCAGCCAGGAGGTCTCGATGTCGTGGCCGTAGCTGTGCAGGTCGATGAAGGTATGGTACTCCCGGTCAAAGAAGACCTCCTGCCGGCGCCTTTGCGGGTTGTAGATGCGCTTCTCCAGCACGTCCAGGATGAAATACAGCCGCCGGCGCACCCGCTCGTCGCCGCCGGCGCGGTACAGCTCCGTGTACCCCTCCAGCACGTGCAGGAGGGTGTTCATGGTCTTTTCCGCCATGACGCCGTTCTCGCTGAGCTTTTCGTTGCTCTCCGGCTGCCAGTCCGCCGTGAAGGCCTCCAGGTAGCCCAGATCATCCGTGCAGTGCTCCTCGATCAGCTCAAAGAGCGCCGTGGCCTTCTCCAGCGCGCCCCGGCAGCCGCTGGCCTGGGCGTAGGCCGACAGCGCGTAGATGGCGAAGGCCTGGTTGTAGGTGTGCTTCGTGCCGTCGCACACCGTGCCGTCCGCATTCACCGACCAGTACACGCCGCCGTTTTTCACGTCGATCATCCGGCAGAGCATGTCGTAGGCATGGCGGGCGTAGGGCAGAAGCGACGCATCCTCCAGCGTCATGGCCGCCCGGGAGAAGAACCACAGGATGCGGCTGTTGAGGATGCAGCCCTTCACCGCGCCGAAGTCCCTCGTCAGATCAAAGCCCACATAGCCTGCGTAGCCGCCGTTTTGCTCGTCCCGCAGCCCCTTCCAGAAGGGGAGGATCACCCTTTCCAGGTGCTCCCGGATCTCCCGGGTCATGTCATTCCGGCTTTCCATAGCAGCCCTCCTTTTGTTTCAGCGCCTGATGCAGCCGGCGAACCACGGCCTGCGCTGCCCGACGGTGGTTCTCCCTGCCCGGGTGCGCCCGGGAGCCCAGCCCCTGCGCCGGGCACGGGGGCAGATGCACATACCCCACCCGGCGATCACCCTCCTGCCGCAGTGTGCGCACCGCGCCGCGCAGCAGCGAAGCGATGTCATCGCCGCCCATGCCGTATGCCCAGAGGATGTACGCCCCAGGATTCCTCCGCCGCACCTGACGGAGGAAATCCGCCGCCGCAGCCTGGATGGCCGAGGCCGCCTGCTCCCTTTCTGCGCCCGCCAGACGGGCAAGGGCCGTGGCGTCGTTGGTGCCCAGGTTGATGACCACCGCGTCCACCGGGTTGGCGGCAAAGGCGTAGGGTGTATCGCCGCCCCGCTCCACGGCGCAGACCGCGTCGTAGATCCGGGGAATGCGGTTTTCCCGGTTGCCGTCCCAGCCCCAGTATACGCCCCAGCCGCTCTGGGACAGCCAGCGGCCCCGGGCGTTCATGCTGCGGCAGACCTCCATGGCCCAGCTCTCCATGCCGCTGAGCCAGACGGTGCGCCATTCCATGGCGCTGTGGGGGCCGGTCAGCCTCTCGCCGCTGGTCAGGCTGTCGCCGACGAACTCCATGGCCAGCGGCCTTTCCGGCAGCGGCAGCAGCTCCCCGTCCGTGCGCAGGCGATGGGCTGTCACATGCAGCCGCGTATCCTCCGCCACCGGCTGCGTGTCGCGCAGGAGCGTCACCGTGTGCGCCACGGTATCATCCATGCCCGCCAGCAGCGTGTAGAAGCGCTTCCCGCGCTCCAGGGGAAAGCGCGCCACCGGTGCGCCGTCCACCATCACGCCAAGCCAAGGACATTGTAGCACATCATCTGCCTCAATTTCCACCTGCAGCGTGCCGCAGCGGAGGTTTATTTCCACGCCGCTGCCCGTCCAGTACATCGGAAAGGCGGACTGCTGCGGGTCAAAGCGTCCCGGCAGCCTTACATGCTCCGTCTGCCGAAGGTTCTTCTCCCACATCAGTCCGCCCATAGCTCATGCTCCTTGTGTCTCAGCGGAGGCCCGGCTCCGTGTCCGTATCGCAGGTAATGCTGTGGGCCTTGATGTAGTCCGCCAGCTCGTCCACCTGGGTGAAGGCCAGCCCCACCGCCGTGTCCGCCGCACCGTAGTAGATGGCGATGCGGCCGGTGTCCGTATCCTGCAGGGTGGCGCAGGGGAAGCACACCCCCGGCACAAAGCCCCGCTCCTCGTAGGGCTCCTGAGGGGTGAGCAGGAAGTTCTCGCACCGGTAAAGCACCCGGGAGGGCTCGTCAATGTCCAGGATCGCGCCGCCGATGGAGTAGAGCAGCCCGTTGCAGGTGCTGGACACGCCGTGGTAGAGCAGCAGCCAGCCCTCGCTGGTTTCAATGGGCGCAGCGCCCGCGCCGATCTTGACGGACTCCCACCACTTGTCGCCCCGGCTCATCACATGCCGGTGCCTGCCCCGGAAGGTCATGTCCGGGCTCTGGCTGAGCCAGATGTCGCCAAAGGGCGTGTGCCCGCTGTCCGAGGGGCGGGACAGCAGCTGGTACAGTCCGTTCACCTTACGGGGAAACAGCACCGCGTTGCGGTTGAAGGGGATAAAGGGGTTCTCGAGGCGGGTGAAGGCCCTGAAATCCTTTGTCTTCGCCATGCCGATGGCCGCGCCGTAGAAGTCCTGGCACCACATGATGTAGTAGGTGTCCTCCACCTTCACCAGGCGGGGATCGTAGGCGTAGCGGGGCATGAAGGGCTCGCCCTGCTCATTGACGAAGGGGATCTTCTCCGGCTCCACCTCCCAGTGGATGCCGTCCCGGCTGCGACCCAGATAAATATGCGGCACGCCGTTGACCTGCTCGCCCCGCAGCACGGCGACAAAGCCGTCCTCCCAGGGGCAGACGGCGCTGTTGAAGATCCGCGCCACCCCAGTGGCCGGGTTGCGGCCGATGACCGGGTTGCCGCTGTAGAGCCAGACGGGGGCGTCATGCCTGTCGTCCTTGGGGCGATCCTGCCAGGGGATATTGGGCAGGCTGCCGCCGGTGAGAATCTTGACCTTGCTCATGGCAAAACCTCCAATAATAATGTGGGGAGAAATGCTCTGCGTGCGGCGCACGCGCAGAGCGTGAGGGGCGTTGTCAGCCCTTGACCGCGCCTGCGGCCAGACCGCTGTAGATCTGCTGCTGGCAGGCGATGAAGATCACCAGCATGGGCACCAGGGTCAGGATCACGCCGGCACAGATCAGGTTGTAGGCGTTGCCGAAGGGCCCGGTGAAGGTGTACAGCGCCGTGGATGCTGTGACGAAGCGGGTCTTGTCCTGCAGGTACAGGTTGGCGGCGTAGTATTCGTTGTACACGCCGATGCCCTTGAGGATCATCACCGTGACGATGGCCGGGTGCAGCAGCGGGAACAGGATCTTGAAGAACACGCCGAAATAGGTGCAGCCGTCCAGAATCGCGGATTCATCCAGGGAGACCGACAGGTTCACAAAGTACTGCAGGAAAATGCAGATGGAGATGACGTCCGTGCCGCATTGCAGGATGATATATCCCAGAAGGGAATTCACCAGCTTCATCGAGGACATGATCTGGTAGATGGTCACCTGCATGGCGATGCCCGGAATGAGCGTGGCGAACAGGAACAGGTTGCGGATCAGCCCGTTGCCGGGGAAGCGGAAGCGGTTGAGCGCATACGCCAGCATGGAGCCCATCAGCACCGAGAACACCACCACAACCACCACCACGAAGAAGGAGGTGGCAAAGGCGCGGCCCATGTCGCCCTCCACCCAGACGCGGCGGAAGTTGTCCAGATGAAGGAAGTTCTCCGGCAGCTGCATCACGGGGGTCAGCTGGTATTTCTCATCGGCCTTGAAGGACACCAGCAGGCAGGAGATCAGCGGCAGCAGCGCGATGAACGCGGCCAGCAGCAGGGAGAAGTACTTGACGGCCGTCACCGCCGCGTGCCCCAGACGCTCCGCAGGGGACAGACTTTCAATAGCAGCCTTCTTGCGCATGACTCACGCCCCCTTTCCCGCTTTCGCGGCCCTTTTCTGCTTCGGTACAGCGTCATCCACGCCCTCCTTGAGCACAAAGTGGAAGAAGAGCTTCTGCAGAATGGTGGCGATGATGATGATGACCATCAGCACCACAGCCATGGCGCAGGCCATGCCCACCTTCTGATCGATATGCGCGGCCTGGTGCATCTTGATGAAGCAGGTGGCCGTGCCGGACGCGCCGCCGCCCATGATGACGTAAGGCGGCTCGAGGGCGGAGAGGGAGCCGGTGATGGAGAGAATCACGTTGAGCATGACGATGGTCTTGATGGAGGGCAGGATGATGTAGAGGAACTGCTTCCAGCGGTTCGCGCCGTCGATCTGCGCAGCCTCGTAGAGCGTGGGATCCACGGACATGATTGCGCCGATGAACATGACCATGTTCTGCCCCATGTAGCGCCAGACGGAGGTCGCTACCAGGGAAATGTTGTTGATGCGCTGGTCGCGCAGCCAGTAGGGCAGGCTCTCCAGGGGGATGCCCAGGGCCTGAAGCACGGTGTCCAGCACATAGCTGCGGGTATAGAAGAACTTGAAGATGAAGCCGATGGCAATGCCGTTGATCAGGTAGGGGAAGAAGATCGTCCCCTTGAAGAAATTGCTGCCCCGGGTCCTGAAGCTGAGCATGGTGGCGAAGTACAGCGCCAGGGCGAGCTGAAGCAGCGCGCCGCCCATGTAGTACACCGACAGGAACATGGCGTCGAAGTAGTCCTTCTTGGTGAAGATGCGGACGTAGTTTTTCAGCCCCACAAAGGCGCGAACCTTGGTGTAGCTGCGGTCGTAGAGGCTGTACTCGATCATCTTGCCAAAGGGAACGTAGGTGAACACCATCAGCAGCAGCATCGGCACGATGGCGAAGGCAACGATGACGAACCACTTCTGAACACGCGGCAGCGCAAACCAGGCGCGGAAGCCGGGCTTCGGCTGATTTCCCCTGGCCGTTGCGGATTGGGCCATACTTGCACTCTCCCTTCCTGACAAAAAGCAGGGGGGAGCCGGAAAGCCGCTGTGCTTCCCGACTCCCCCTCATTGCATGGTGGATCAGACGGGATGACTCGTTGACCTCAATGCCCAGGTAATCCTGCGCGTCGGTCCAGCGCTCGTTCCAGTCGTCCATGATCTCGTCGAAGGTCTTCGTGCCGTTGAAGCCGTGCTCAAGGATCTCCTGGATCTTCGCGTCGCCGCCGGCGTTGATGCGCAGCTCGGTCTCGGCGTTCATGTCGTTGAGCAGGGTTTCCTCGCCCGCCACCGCAGGCGCGTCGGGCACAAACTCGATGCCCTCAAAGGCAGCGTACACAGCCGGGTACTCGCCCTTCTTGTCGATCGGGATGCCGCCCTCGCTGTAGGCGAAGCTGCTCTGCTCGGTGAACCACTTGACGAAGAGCATGGCGGCAGTCTGGTCATTCTCGGAGCTGTCCTTGTTGATGCCGAAGGAGTAGTCCGCGCCGACGGAGGCGTACTGCTTGCCGCTGACGGTGATGGGGAAGGACATGTAGCCGATGTCATCGCCGTTGGGGCCGGCCTCAACCATCTGCGGATAGGCCCAGGAGCCCAGCACCATGCAGCCGATCCTGCCCTGGTTGATCATGCCCATGCAGCCTTCCCAGTCGGTGGTGGTGTAGTCATCCTCAATCAGGTGCAGCGAGGCGGCGTCGTAGAGTTCCTTGTACATGGCGTAGGGGCCGGTGCCGTCGCCCCGGTCGGAGAAGGGATTGTGCTGATGGATCAGGATGCGGTTGGTGAAATCAGCCGTGCCGTTGCAGGAGGCGCCGATGTAGGCGTCCCAGGCGCCCATGGTCCAGCCGGCGGCGTAGTTGGTGTACAGGGGGATGGCGTCAGTGTTGTCCCGGATGGCCTGCAGCGCGGCGATGAAGGCTTCGGGGGTCTTGGGCAGCTCGGTGACGCCGGCCTGCTCGAACACCTTTTTGTTGTAGACGATGCCCTGGGCGTTGCCGGTGGAGGGAATGCCGTAGGTCAGGCCGTCCCACACCCACTGGTTGGCGAAGTTGTAGACCGCCATAAGCCCGCCTCCGTGCCGAAGGGGATGAAGCAGGTGGGCAGCTCGTCCTTGTCCAGGGCGGGGATCATCATGATGTCGCCCCAGTTGCCGCCGGTCAGGCGGGTCAGCGCGTCATCCGCGTAGGTGGTGATGGTGTCAAACTTCACGGTGACGTTGGGGTAGAGCGCGGTGAACTCCGCAATGTACTGGGGGTACTTGGTGTCGGCCAGGTCGGTGCGGTGATTGAGAATCATCAGATCCGCCTGGATGTCGGTGTAGTCCTCGCCCAACTTGAGGTCAAGGTAGCTGGGGAGTTCCGCGCAGGCCGTCGCAGCCAGGGCGATCAGCAGCGCGCACAGGAGCATGGACAGGAGCTTCTTCATGATGGGTACCTCCCTGATGAAATTGATCGGTCAGAGGCTAACCGATTAGCTAACAAAATTGCATATCATGAAGTAAATATTGAAGAAAACTTATTTCAGATTGCCCCAACAGCGCAAGTTCCGCATGGCGCAAAAAAGCCGGAGCAGCTCCGGATGATCATGCAGTTGCTTCAGTTGTTGTCTGCGCGCGTGTCGTGGATGGATGCGCGCTCCACAATCCAGCCGCCCACAATCGTGCGCAGCGGCCCCTCCGAGCCGTCCTTGATGCGGCTGAGCAGACGGCGCACTGCCACCTGGGCCATCCGGCCCTGATCGACGGAATAGGTCGTCAGCGGCGGCGTGCTGAGGGTGGCATAGATAAAATTGTCGAAGCCCGTCACCGACACGTCCTCCGGCACGCGCACGCCGCGCCGATCTCGCGCATGGTCACGCTTTTCTTCATTCGCTGTTCCTCCCGTGTGATGCTTACCTTTGTAGCATAAGTAGCATAATTTGCCCGGAAGGTAAGGTAATCGAATGCACCCGTAAAGTATTTTGTGCTAACGGCCAGGCAGATGGCCCTGCCGGAAAGCCTCAGGGAGCGTTGCCCCGCCGCTTCCCCGGGCATTTTTTGTGGATATTGTCCTTGTTCCCTTGCCAAACTATAGCGACACTGTTATAATGATACAATCCGGGACGTATATAAACATTCCGTGATGTTGAGGCGTGCAGTCCGGGCTGTCCGGGCGCACGACCATGGGGGAGGTTTTGCCCGATGAAAAAATATGCACTGCTGGCGCTGCTTTTGTGCCTGGCGCTGTGCCTGCCCGCGCTGGCCTCGGCGGAGGGGGAAACCAAGCCGAAGATCGACGTCGTGTGGCTGATTGATACGACGGGATCAATAGGATCATCCAGGATCTCTGCGATCAAGAATCAGATGGATAGCTTTGCCGCCCAGCTGACGGATTTTGACGTGCGCTATAGCTTGGTGGCGTTTGGCGATGAAGCGAATAATCGCAAGGGCTTTGATTTTCCCGAGAATACAGTGTGGCTTACAATGGGCAGCAGCCATTGGACGAACAGCTGTGAAACCTTGAAGAGCTATATTGAACAGGGCGACGGGAAGCTGCCCACGTACGATGGCGGCGATACACCCGAAACCTCAACAAACGCGATTGTCAGAGCCGCGAGGTGGATTGGAAACGCAACAGACAGTGAAACCTGGCGGGATGGAGCCCTTCGTCAGTTTGTTCTGGCGACCGATGCAGAACCCAAGAAGACGGGTACCTACAAAGTCCAAGGAAAAGATGTTTACGTTTATTCTATGCAGCAGGCAATTGATGCTTGTTTGCAAAGGAATATATCGGTGAGTGTAGCCTCCTTTTACGATAGTACCAGAATTGAAAACGCTTACAAGGATCTGGTTGAAAAGACGGATGGCAAGTATCAATACGTAGGTGATTCAACGTTTGAATCACTCGCCAAATGGATTCACGACACCCCGATTGTCATCACCCAGCCCGAGGATCTCTATCTCCACGATGACGACATAGTCTATTTAACCGCAGTAACCGTTAAAGGGAGAGATACCTGGTCCTCTTGGTATTATGTGAACAAATATGGCTATCGACAAGGTTTAATAGGATATCTTCCTAACAATGACGGCATTGCGCGGTACCGTTGGGAGGTAGACCGTTACTTGGACGGCAATGAGTATTACTGCGTCTTCTCCAATTCCAATAGGCCTACGGGCGATACCCGTTCCATCGAAACCCGACATGCCATCCTGCATGTGGCCTCCAAATTCGATATCACGGGGCAGCCCCAGGACGTCACCACCGAGGCCGGGAAGACCGCGACCTTCACCGTGGCGGCCACGGGCGACGAACTGACCTACCAGTGGCAGAAGAATGTGAACGGTACCTGGACGAACCTGTCCGGCGAGACGGCCTCCACGCTGAGCATTCCCGCCACCCTTACGGACAACGGCAGCGAATACCGCTGCGTGATCAAGGACGCCATCAGCGACAAGCAGCCCGGCGGCTACACCCTCACCAGCAATCCCGCCGCCCTGACCGTGGTGTCGGCCCCCGCTATCACCAGCCATCCCCAGGACGTGACCACCGAGGCTGGGAAGACGGCGGTCTTCACCGTGGCGGCCACGGGCACCGGGCTGAAGTACCAGTGGCAGCAGCAGAACGGCAGCGGCTGGGCTGACCTGTCCGGGGAGACCGGTACGTCCCTGACGGTCACCGCCACCACGGAGAACAGCGGCAGCGTCTACCGCTGCCAGGTGACCAGCAGCTACAACACGGTGGTTCTGAGCAAGTCCGCCGCACTGACGGTGCTGTCGGCCCCCGCCATTGCCCAGCAGCCGGAGAGCGTCATCGTCATGGAGGGCGAGGACGCCAGCATCACCGTGGCGGCCACGGGCACCGGGCTGAAGTACCAGTGGCAGGTGTACCGCAGTGGCGTGTGGATGGACTGCATCGGCGAGGAATCGCCCACGATCACCCTGAGCGGCGTGACCCTGGCGGACAACGGCCTTGCGTACCGCTGCGTGATCACCAGCAGCTACGGCACGAAGGTCACCAGCGACGCTGTGACGCTGACGGTGCTGGCCAAGCCCGAGCCGCCGCAGACGGGGGACGCGTCCCGGCCGCTGCTCTGGCTGACGCTGCTGGGCGCGAGCCTGCTGGGCATGGTCATGCTGCGGCGCAGGCGCGCGTAACCGGGAAAGTTCATACGGCATCCAGGGGTGAACCGACAGGCTCGGTTCACTCCTTTTTTTGCGGACGGCATGCCCGGCAAACAGACATGGCGCGGAGAACACTGCTCTCCGCGCCATGCCTGACTGCATGCTTTTGCGCTCCATGCCGGGGCGCGCTGGGCTTATTCCACGCCGCTGATGATGAAGGTGGTGATGGCGTTGCCACGGAGCGCGGCGGTGAGGGCCTTGCCGGAGAGGGGCAGATCCGCCAGGCTGGCCCAGTGCTCGCCGTCGGCCATGCTGCCGCTGGTGCGGATCACCCGGGCGGCGCCGCCCACCGCAGCAAAGGAGGATAGGTCGAAGGTGACCTCCCGCTCCCCGGCGGAGGTGTTCACAGCCACGATGACCAGCTCATTGGCCGCCGGATCGTAAGCGGCGACGGCGCTGTCCCCGCAGTGGATGAGGGTGCTGCCGGGCCGGATGTAGCGGGTGAACTGCCCCAGACCGTAGTACTTCTGCGTCAGCACAATGTCCCCGCGGTCGTGATCAGCCACGGCCACGCCCCAGAAGCCCCGGTTCACGTCCACCATGCCGGAATCCCGGTTGCCGTTCATGCCCTGGGCGGAAATGTGGTTGTCGATGGCCTGCCACATGACCCACGCGGAAGGGGACAGGGCGTTCAGGTCGGAGATGATCTTCCGGCCCATCCACAGCGCCGCGCCCATTTCGCCGGCATGCTCACCGGCGGTGCCGTCGCCATCCACCTCGCTCATCCACAGGTGGAGGTTCTGCGCCCGGGCGAGGCTGCCCAGCGCAGCGATGCCGTCCTCGCTGTAGCTGTGGGTGTTCACCCGGCCGATGGCTGCCCTGGCACGGTCGGAATAGGCGTACCATTCCTTCAGCTGCTTGTCGGGGCTGGTTTCGTCGCTGGCGGCGATGATAACGTTGTCGAGCCCGTAGCGCCCGAGGGCCCCGGCCACCTCTTCAATGATGCGGGACTGCGCCTCGCCCGCGTCCACATGGCAGCCCTCCTGCTTGTCGCTAAGGTAGCGCCAGTAGTCGGTGTTGGGCTCGTTCATGGGGGAGACGCTGGTCACGGTCACATGCGCCAGGTATTCGGCGAAATCGGTATAGCAGTCCTCCCGCAGGTTGTTTTTGCCGGGATTGACCCCGCCGGAGGAGCAGCCGCTGACGGTCATGAAATAAGGCGGGGAGTTGGAGAAAACCTCCACCAGGGCATTGTCCCCCGCAGCCTTCACGGCCCGCAGCAGCACATTGAGCTGGTTGTGGTCGGCGGTGTAGTCGTACACAAAGCCCTGCTGGGCCTCGTCCCACACCATCCAGCCGGGGATGGCGGAATCCGTGCGGGTGATGTGATGGTGCGACGGATCGTCGCCGCCGCCGATGTTGTAGCGCATGATGTTGAGCCGGAGCCCCCCGTCGCCGTAGAACGCGTCGGCGGCCTGCTGGGCCAGGTCGTCCGAATAGCCCAGACGATTGGCCCACCAGCACAGGCTGGTGCCCCAGCCCTCGAACACGCCGCCGTTATTCACGGAGGCGTTGGCCAGGGATACAGGAATGGCTTCGGCTTCCGCGCCCGCGGCCGTGACGGCCATACCGCAGCCGAGCGTGAGGAGAAGCACCTGCTTCAGGCGTTTGCTTTTCATGATGTGAACAACTGCCTTTCTGCTGTTTTTCCCAAATGTGACTTTCCAGCATTGTATCATGGAAGGGCGGCCGAAGCAACCCCGGAAGCGGGCCGGAGAACAGGGGCGCACATCCCTGCTGCATACGCTGAAAAGGGGGACGCGCGACAGCATCGCGGCCCCCTTTCCGGCGGTGAATCAGCGGCCCATGCCGCAGCCCGTGCGTTCGCCCGGGCCCTGGCGGCCGGATACATAGCGTGCGGTGAACTCCATGTTCACCTGCCGCAGCTCCTTCCTGCCGTCGATGTAATCCTGGTACATCTCCATGATGCCCGCACTGCAGCCGTCGCAGGCTGCGGAAATATTGCCGACAGCCTCGGCAACAATCTGCTCCCGCTCCTCGCGGGTGGTGTCCTTGATGAGATAGCTGGCCATGCTGTGCCTCCCTCCGGGTTTGTTCCACCGCCATGATAGCACATTTGTCCCCGGATTGCATCCCCTGAATTTGGCGGCGCGCCGGGCGTTCCGGTGAAAGAGCCGGCCGGATGCGAAGGAATGCAGCAGCACAAACCATGCCGCATATGGGAATTATGGGGACAAAGATAAAAATGTAGAAAACACATAAAACGTTGGATGATCAGCAGCCGTGAACTTTGCTGCAGTATAGCCAGCAAAACCGAAGCAGGGCTGAAAGGCCTGTTCGCAGGCGTTTGAATCGAGGTGCTGGCAATGGTGAAGGCAGACGGGGGAAAGCGCGCCATGAAGGGGAAGCAGCATGTCGTTCGCCGCATTGAAGGGAAATGGCGCCTGACGGAGGACTTCAAGCTGTTTCTGCTGATGATCCCTGTCCTGGCGCTGGTATTCGTCTTTTCCTACCTTCCGCTGGCGGGCTGGCGGTATGCCTTCTATTTATTCCAGGCCCGGCTTCCCGCTGAACCGGTGCGAGTTTGTGGGGCTGAAGTGGTTCCATACGCTGTTCGGGAACAGCTGCCAGTTTTCCGAGATCATGCGCGTGCTGAAGAACACCATCGGCATCAGCCTGCTGAACATGGCCACCAGCGTGTTCCCGGTGATCTTCGCCATCTTCCTTTCGGAGATGAAAAGCCTGAAGTTCCGCAAGCTGGTGCAGATCACCACCACGCTGCCCAACTTCATCAGCTGGGTGCTGGTATACTCGTTCGCATTCTCCATGTTCTCGGTGGATACGGGCTTCTTCAACCGGCTGCTGATCCGGATGGGCATGGTGGATTCCGGCATCAACGTCCTGGCCTCCTCCCATATCTGGCTGAAGATGACGGTCTGGAACCTCTGGAAGAGCCTGGGCTGGAGCGCGATCATGTACATCGCGGCCATTGCCGGCATTGACCAGGAGCTGTACGAGGCCGCCAGGATTGACGGCGCGGGGCGCTTTGCCCAGATCCGCTACATTACGGTACCCGGCATCCTGCCGACCTTCTTCGTGCTGCTGATGCTGAGCATCGGCAACATGCTCAACAGCGGCATGGAGCAATACTACGTCTTCCAGAACGCCATGAACAAATCCAGCATTGAGGTACTGGATCTGTATGTCTACAACGTTGGCATGACGGGCTCGAACTTCTCGCTGGCCACGGCCATCAGCATCCTGAAATCCATCGTGTCGGTTCTGCTGCTGGTGATTGCCAATACCTCCTCCAAGCTGCTGCGCGGGGAATCCATTCTGTAAGGGAGGTGCGCGCCATGACTGCGAACACAGCGCCTGCTTTGAAGGGCGGAAGAAGGCGTCATCGCCGCACGGCCGGCGAGGGGGCCTTCGACGTCATCAACTACACCGTCTTTGCCATCCTGATGCTTGCCTGCATTTTCCCCTTTTACTTTCTTTTCATCAACACCATCTCCAGCAACGATCTTGTGAACCGCGGGCTGATCCTGTTCTATCCTGTCGGCGTCCACCTGGATAACTACGTGCAGGTGCTCTCCCAGGACAATTTCCTCCATTCCGCGTTCATCTCCCTGGCCAGGACGGTGCTGGGCACTGCGCTGACCATCTTCTTCTCCGCCTACGCCGGCTACCTCACCAGCAAGAAGCGCATGTGGCACCGCAAGCTGTGGTGCCGGGCGGTGGTGGTGTGCATGTACTTCAACGCGGGCATCATTGCCTGGTACATCAACATGATGAATCTGGGCCTGCTGAACAATTTCCTGGCCTACATCCTGCCCACCATCATTCAGCCCTTTAACATCATGGTCAAGACCTATGTGGAGCAGAATGTGCCGGAGGCCCTGGAGGAGGCGGCGCAGATGGACGGCGCAACCATCCTGCAGCGGTTTTTCCTGGTGGTGCTGCCCCTGTGCGGGCCGATCCTGGCCACGCTGACGGTCTTTACCGCGATCGAGAAGTGGAACAGCTTTCAGGATACGCTGTTCCTGATCACGGACAAGAATCTATACACCCTTCAGTTCATTCTCTACCGGTATATGAACGAGTCCAGCGCGCTGGCCAATATGATCAAGAGCCTGGGCAACGCGGCGGATGTGGCGGACAACATCCGCAACATGCAGTCCGCCACCACCATCCGGATGACGGTGGCGATGGTGGTTGTCGCACCGGTGCTGGTGGTTTCCCCCTTCTTCCAGCGCTACTTCGTCAAGGGGATCATGATCGGAGCTGTCAAGGGCTGATGGTCCCTTGATGCGAATAGAAAGAAAGCGAGGGCATCCCATGAAACGCATTGTGGCTGTAACCCTGACCCTGTGCATGCTGCTGGGCCTGTGCGCCTTCCCGGCAAGTGCGGAAACCGACGATCGCCCCTACGTGGAGCTGACCGTCTACTCGGAGATGGCTGATTACTCCGGCGAACAGGTTGGCTGGTTTGCCAAGATCATCAAGGACAAGTTCAACATCGGGCTGAACGTCATCGCCGCGAACCAGGAGGGCGGCGACGCCAAGTTCGCCACCATGATGGCCTCCGGCAACTGGGCGACATCCTGATCTTCAGCGACTGCAACGGCGACAACTTCACCGCAGCGCTGGAGCTGGGCATGATCTACGACTGGGACAAGAGCGACCTGGCCACGGTTGCGCCCTACATTTCCGCCCACTATCAGCCCGCGCTGGAGCGCAGCCGCGGCAAGTGGGGCGGCATGTACGGCCTGGGCCATGAGATTCAGGAAGCCTCCCCCGGCCTGACCGGCAACCATACCGGCGGCCCCACCCTCCGCTACGACCTGTACAAGCAGGTGGGCGCCCCCGAGCTGTCCAGCCTGGACGACTATCTGCCCGTCCTCAAGGAGATGCTGGAGCTCTATCCCACCAATGAGGATGGCCAGACCGTGTATGCCATCAGCTACTGGAATGACTGGGACGGCAACTGCCTGAACAGCGCCATGCAGTACGCCCTGATGAACGGCTGCGACGCCTACGGCTTCGCGCTGTGGCATGCCACCGAGGACAAGATCCAGTCCATCCTGGATGAGGACAGCCTGTACACCTCCGGCCTGAAGTGGATCTACAATGCCAACCAGATGGGCCTGCTGGATCCCGACTCCTCGACCCAGGGCTTCATGGACGCCTTCACCAAGCTGCAGAACGACCGCGTCCTCTACTCCGATACGCCCAAGATCTCCGACATCTGCAACACCTCCGACCGCGATGCAGCCGGCAAGTCCATGCAGGTTGTCAACTTCGCCGGTGAGAGCTACTACGACTTGCCTGCAATCCCTACGGCGGCTCCATCACCGTGGCGATTGCCAGCAACTCCCCGTATGTGGATCGGATCATTGAATTCCTTGACTGGACCTACACCGATGAGGGCGCCATGACCGCCTTCAACGGCCCCCGCGGCCTGGTGTGGGAGCTGGACGAGAACAACAAGCCCTACCTGACCGAGTTCGGCCTGCAGTGCGTCCAGGACGGCACCACCGCGATCCCCGAGGAGTGGGGCGGCGGCACCTACGCCACCGGCGGCTGCATGATCACCCGCTACATGCGGCACAACTCCGGCATTGTTGAATCCACCGGCGAGGCCGTGAAGTACAGCATGTGGACAAGCTATCTGGAGAGCCAGCTGACCAACACCACCCGCGAATGGTCCGAGGATCATGAGGGCTATGTGACCGACTACTCCTGCCAGCTGGCGCATGATTACATCATCATTTCTCCCAACCAGGTGGTGCAGGCGGCGACGGTCGTGCCCGCGGAATCCATTGACCTGCAGCAGATCCGCAACTCCGTCGCCAGCGTCATCTGCGAATACAGCTGGAAGATGATCCCGACGTGGAGGGCAGCTTTGAGGCGGCCATCCAGGAAAACACCAAGGCCATCTTCATCGAGACCCTGGGCAACCCCAACAGCAACATCATCGACATCGAAGCCGTCGCGAAGATCGCCCATGCCCACGGCATCCCGCTGGTGGTGGACTCCACCTTTGCCACGCCCTATCTGGTCCGGCCCATCGACTACGGCGCGGACATCGTCGTCCACTCCGCCACCAAGTTCATCGGCGGCCATGGCACGGCCATCGGCGGCGTGATCGTCGAGGGCGGCAAGTTCGACTGGAAGGCCAGCGGCAAGTATCCCTGGATCAGCGACCCCAACCCCAGCTATCACGGCGTGTCCTTCTATGACGCGGTGGGCCCCGCCGCCTTCGCCACCTACATCCGCGCGATTCTCCTGCGCGACGCTCTCCCCCTTCCACGCCTTCATCTTCCTACAGGGCCTGGAGACCCTTTCCCTGCGGGTGGAGCGGCATGTGGAGAACGCGCTGAAGATCGTGGACTACCTCTCCAGGCATCCGCAGGTGGAGGCCGTGCATCATCCCGCGCTGCCCACCGAGCCCGGCCATGCGCTGTACCAAAAGTACTTCCCCAATGGCGGCGGCAGCATCTTCACCTTTGAGATCAAGGGCGACAGCGACACAGCCAAGAAGTTCATCGACAACCTGGCGATCTTCTCGCTCCTGGCCAATGTGGCGGACGTGAAGTCCCTGGTCATTCACCCCTATACCACCACCCACAGCCAGCTCACCGACGAGGAGCTGCTGGATCAGGGCATCAAGCCCAACACCATCCGTCTCTCCATCGGCACGGAGAACGTGAAGGATCTGATTGCCGCCCTGGAGGCTGCCTTCGAGGCCATCCGGTAAGCGCGCATACGCACAGGGAGGGGTGTATCCGCATCCCTCCCTGCCCCATGCAGGGACGGCGGATCCGGCCCGCCGGGGCGGAATAATTTTTTCGGTCAGGCACTTGCATCTTTGATTTTTTCGTGCTATAGTAAAGACGGTTCCCACATACAACTGAAGATACTTAATCAAACCAAGCGTAAAATGCCCGCGGTAATCTTTGAAAAAGGATGTACCGCGGGCTTTTTTGTATTCTCTTTGGACGGACTGCAACCGGTGCGGAGGAGGTGCAACACACGATGAGGATGATGGCATACAGCACGATCATCGAGGGACAAAGGCTGCTGGACAGCCCGCCCCGGGCCGCGGAGCGTGCAGGCGTGCGCGTTCCCTCCCGGGACAGCGGCGACCTCTATCTGAGCAGCCAGGTTCAGAGCAGGCACGTTCTGGCCGTGGGCAGCACAGGCAGCGGCAAGACCAACGGACTGCATCACATCGCCAGGGGCGTGGTGCATGCCCTGGGCGAGGCGGACGGGTGCATCTTCTTTGACGCCAAGGGGGATTACGAGCAGGCGTTTTTCACCCCCGGGGATGTTGTGATCGGCAAGGTGAACGGCGAGGGTGCCCAGGCGTGGAACCTCTTCATGGATCTGATGGCTGACCCGGAGGCTATTCCGGACGGGGAGCTGATGCGTCAGGTGGCGACGACGCTGTTTGACAAGGCCATCAGGAGCAGCCAGAATCCCGCCTTTCCCTGCGGCGCGCGGGATCTGTTCGTGGGGCTGACGCTGATCATGATCCGTCAGCAGCAATCTGCCGGGACGGCCTCCTGGCAGACGCTGAACAACGCGGCCCTCAAGGCGTTCATCCTCCGGGAGGCGCGGGATCCTGACCACATTGCGGAGCTGGTGCAGGGATATCCCGATCTGCAATGGCTGCAGATGTACGTGCTGGCCCGGGGAAGCGCCACCACGCAGAGCTACCTGTCCCCGCTGCTCTCGGTGGTGAACGAGATGTTCACGGGATGCTTTGCGCAGGAGGGAAGCTTCTCGATGCGCAGCCATGTCGCCCATGGCGGGGGCAGGAAGGTGTTCATTGCCTATGACGCGGAGTATGGCTGCACTTTGGACGCCATGTACACCGTCATGCTGGATCTGGCCCTGCGCCAGGCGCTGGGCCGAACGGCCCGGGGCGGCGGCGACGTCTTCTTCATCCTGGACGAGCTGCCGGTGATCCCGCCGCTGACGTACCTGGATCAGGCGCTGAACTTCGGCCGCTCCCTGGGCATCAAGATCATCGCGGGTATCCAGAACGTTGACCAGCTGGCCGAAAGGTACGGTGAGCACGGGGCTGCCAGCATCCTGAGCGGCTTTGGCACGTGTTTTTGCTTCCACCTGTTTGACGAGGGGAGCCGCACGTATGTCAAGGCGCGCCACGGGAAGAACCTGCGGCGCTGCGCCGTGCCCACCGCCAGCGGGAGGGAGCAGCTCAACCAGCTGCAGGTGATGGACGTGATTGAGGACTGGGACATCACGGGGCTGGACAACGGCTGGTGCATTGTTTCCCTGCCCAGCGGCGATCCGTTCCGCTTCCACCCGGATCTGTATGCACCCCGGACGGCGGTGCGCGCCAGACCTGCGGCAGGGCGGTACAGGATCACCCTGGTGGATGGTGCGCCGACCGCGGACAATGAAGCGGAAGGAGGAATCGGACATGGTGCAGATTGACGTGAATCAGATGGCCCGGGCGCTGATGCAGAGCTACCCGGGGCTGGATGAGGCCGCGGCCCAGCGTTATGCCCAGGCGTATCGGGCGCGGCTGCACCCCATGCTCCAGGGCTGCGTGGAGAGCTGGATGGCCGGCAGGAGGATTGAGAACGTCGCCTACGCAGCGGAGGGGGAGGAGGGCTTTTCCCTCCGGAGCATCATGGGCTGGCGGTGCTCCAACGACTACCTCCAGGCCATGCTGCTGCTCTCGGACTACATCAACGATCCCGGGCGTGGGCGCGCACGGATCCTAGCGCCGATACGCTCCCGCCTGTAAGGGGGGAACGGCATGCTGCACACGCGCTACGAAGCGGCGACGGAGGAGGATCTGCAGGATCTTTTCCACTCCGCCCACTGGGACGCCATGACGCCTGCCGAACGCCTGGATGCCTGTCAGGAGGTCGCAAACCGCGACGCCGCCTCCATGGGCATGGAGCCGGTGGAGGTTGTCTCCCGCCCCATGACGGGCGCCCAGTACGGCGCTTACGATCCCAACACCCGCCAGCTGGCCATCAACAGCCACGTGCTGGAGGAAGGGCAGCTGGTGAACAGGGACGGTCAGGCGATCACCGCGCCGGGCGCCAACGCCGAGACCCTGGATACCGTCTTTCACGAGAACAGCCACGCCTACGACCAGCAGCTGCGGGAGGCTGTGGAAGCGCAGCAGGACGGTCTGTCCTACAACCAGGAGATTATCGCCCACGCCCAGGCCAACCACATTGACATCGACACCCTGCGCGCAAGCGATACCCTGTACATTCCCGACGGCTGCTCCTACGACCTGCAGTACTGCGAGGCCAAGGCCTTCAACGCCGGTGAGACGAAAACGGCGGACTGTTTTGCATCCTCCACCTCCCGCCTGGGGGAAGACGCGGCCTACACGGCCTACCGGGACAACCTGGCCCTGCGCGGAGGCTTCCATGAGTCCCTGTCGGAGATGCGGGACGTGTACCAGGACGCCAACTTCGACAAGACCCTCAATGAGCAGATCAGCAGCCGCTACTACGCCGACGGCAGGCAGGACGGCGATTTCACCTACGGCAACCCCGCATCCCGCCAGGCGGCCAACAGTATCATCACAAGCCACTACGGTCAGCCCCTGGCCGATGCCAACGGCAATCTCATTGCCATGGGCGAGCGGTGCGAACTGGAGTCCACTGCCACCGCCCTGGATGACGGTACCGGGAGCAAGAACAGCCTGGCCCTGCAGGCGAACGCCGATACCGCGCTGGATACGGCGCAGGGCACGCATACCGCAGCCGCTGGCGACGACGATTCATCCGGCCACGCCGGGGGCGGAGCCAGTACCGCAGGCAGCGCTGCGGGCGGGCATGCGGGCGCAGTGAGCGGCTCGTCGGGCACGGCGGATGACGATACTGACACCGACACCCTGTAATTCCATGCAACAAAGGAGGAGAATCCTATGCGTCAACTGGAGAGCAGCATCTACCGTATGCGCCTGAAAAACGAGTACGAGGATGTCATGAAGCTCAACCACCCGGGCAACAAGCTGTTCACCATCGCCCCCGCCCCGGGGGAAACCGTGCCCTGCGTGAGCAAGTACGACCTGGTGTATCACGGCGACACCTGGGTGATGAAGAACAACCATCCTGTGCGTCAGCGGGGCCTGACGGTGCGCATCAGCCTGTACCGGGATTTCCCCTATTCCGCGCCGCACACCGACGCCGTCAGCGACGTGCCCTTTCATACCAACTGGTGGGTTGACGGGCATATCTGCAACGGCGTTGCCTGGACGGTTACCGGCCACCTGGACGAATACGTCCGCTTTGTGATTGAGGTGCTGCAGTTCAGGCCGGAGCGCATCAACCCCAACAGCGCGGCCAATTCCCAGGCAAGGGACTGGTGGCTGCAGCGCCGGCATGACAGCAGCTGCTTCCCTTCCGACCGTACTGCCTGGCCCGGCAAGCGCATCGCGCCCCGGCTCAGGTTTGTATGACATACCTTCCCGCACCCTGTAGCGACAAATGCAAAGGAGAAATGAACCATGAGTGACATCCGGATTGATTTTGTTCTCCCCACCGGCGCGAAAATTGGCGTGGACGTTCCGCCTGACATGGTGGTTGAGGACGCAGTGCAGCAGCTGGTGGAGGCCCGGAAGCTGGAGCTGGAGGCCGGGCAGGTCTGGGCTGTGTACTTCAAAGACAAGAACAACGCCAGCATGGTGGATCAGGGCCGCACCTTCGAGGAGAACGGTGTGGTCAACGGGACGTCCCTTCGCCTGGTGACGGAGGGTACCGCCGGCGGCGGGGAGGACATCCGCGTGAGCTTTGTTCTCCCCAGCGGTGCGAATATTGGCGTGGACGTTCCGCCTGACATGGTGGTTGAGGACGCAGTGCAGCAGCTGGTGGAGGCCCGGAAGCTGGAGCTGGAGGCCGGGCAGGTCTGGGCTGTGTACTTCAAAGACAAGAACAACGCCAGCATGGTGGACCAGAGCCGTACCTTCGAGGAGAACGGTGTGGTCAATGGGACGTCCCTTCGCCTGGTGACGGAGGGTACCGCCGGCGGCGTATGACCAGGACAACCCCATGGGAAAGGAGCGCACGTTGTGAAGATTACTTCCATCACCAGCGGCAATGAACCGGTGGAAGCCGCCTACCCGGAGCTGTCTGACCGGGAAGCATACCTGTCCATGAGCATTCCGGGCATGCCGCAGGACATGCCGGTGCGGCTCTTTTTCCTGCCGGAGGCGGTGGAGCAGCTGTTCCGGTTCATCTGCTGGGATGAAAGGCAGGCCCGGAACCGTGTGGAGCAGGCGGGTATCCTGTATGGGATGACGTACAGGCTGCCTGCCCTCCCGGAGGCTGCGCCTGCGGCATGCGATGCAGCGGACGAAGCCGCGCCGCCCGGGGAACCGGAGAGCGCTCCGCCGGGGGAGCAGGAGGCCTGCAGGCCCCTGCCGCCTGGCTTCACCTGGAGCGTGGTTCATGGCGTCATCCCCGCGCAGGCCGGGAACAGCACGCCCGTGCGCGTCAGCATCGCCGCCGGCGAGTGGCAGCGCATGGCCGTGACGCTGGATCAGCTGAACCGCGAGCGGGCGCAGCGGGGGAAAGGGGAGTTGCAGCAGGTCGGCTGGTTTCATACGCACCCCGGCCGGCTGGATCCCTTCTATTCGGATCTGGACGTGACGCTGCAGCGTGTGCAGGCCGACAATGAGGACCGCTACGGCGCGGTGTTCAACCCCCACCGGCGGATCTTCATGGTGTATTCCGGCCCTGATTCCCGGCCTGAGCGGGGGGCTCTGCTGCTGACGAGGGAGCAGGTGCAGCGCTTCAACATGACGGGCATCGAAAAAACCGATCCCTGCCTGGATCAGGACGAGACGGTGGTACGGATGAAGAAACGCGCTCCGCCAGCGCCGCGGGGCGGGGATGACCGGGCCTGGGCGGCGCAGGATGCTCCCGGTGAGGGCGCAGCGCCCCGGCGCTTCACGCCGGCCGTGGCCCGCATGCAGAACTACCGGGAGGGACGATGGGTACCCTACGCCCCGCGCAACAGTATCCTGATGACCAGCGTGGAGCGGCTGTGCGCCATTCACGAGGCCTTCGGGATGAACACGGATCTGGGCATCATGGCCATGTGGCGGCGGGATCCCGAGCGGGGGTATCATCTGCTGCCCATGATGGCCTGGCGCCGGCCCGCCATACAGCCCGGGGGCATGGCCGACAGGCCGCAGGGGTACTGCCTGGTTCGCTTTGTGGCCCATGCGGATGTACCCCGGACAGCCCGGGAGCATCAGCGCCGCCATGCGTGTGGGGATGACATGATGCTGGTGATGATTACCGAGCGGATGGAGGTCTACACGGCCTGACATACGGACGACATACGGGAAAGGAGCTGTCTCATGGAGGACAACGCGATGAAGCTGACGCCGGAAAGCGCAACGGACCGGCAGGAGCTGATTGCAGGCTGGAAGCAGGATGTGCTGCGCCGCGCCCGCGCCCTGGTGGTCGGTGCGGGCGCCATTGGCAACGAGCTGCTGAAGAACCTGGCGCTGCTGGGCTTTGGCTATGTGATGATCTGCGATATGGATCATGTCTCCACCTCGAACCTGAGCCGCACGGTGCTCTTTTCGCCGGAGGATCTGAACCGGAAAAAGGCCATGGTGGCGGCGGAGCGCTTTGCGGCCATGAATGTGGACAGGAGCACCCGGGCGGATTACTGCGTGTGCAACATCAACGACGATCTGGGCGCGGGGGTGTTCAACCATGTGGACGTGGTGATCGGCTGCCTGGACAATATCCAGACGCGCTGCGAGGTCAGCCGCCGCTGCGCGCTGGTGGGCAAGCCTTACTTCGATGCGGGGATTCATGGCCTGACGGCGAACCTGCGCGTGGTGCGGCCCGGCCCTGAGGAGCCCTGCTGGGTCTGCTCCATTCCCCGGCAGGCGCTGGGCGCAAGCCAGCAGCTGATCCGCAATTCCTGCGACGTGTTCAAGAAAAAGGCCCATGCATCCGGCCATGCCGCCACGGTGCAGGTTTCCTCCGCCTTCATTGCCGCCCTGCAGGCGCAGGAGGTTGTGAAGTATTTGCACAGCCGCGAGGGCACGATGGATGTGCAGATGGGCTGCAGCTATGCCTTTGACGGCCGCACCAACACCTTTTGCTCGGGCACGCTGCGCCGCCGCCCAGGCTGTGATGGGCACGTGGCGCTCTCGCGCATCCTCCGCACGCCCATCCGCCGGGACTGGACGCTGCGCCGGACCCTGGCATATGCCCGGGAGCAGCTGGGGGAAGGGTACATCCTGACCTTCGAGTATGAGAACACCTACAAGGTATTCTCCTTCATCACCGGGGGAAGGTGCCGCTATTGCGGCAGGGAGCTGCCCCTGTGGCGGAACCAGAAGACCATCGCCGAGAGCGACCTGTACTGCCCGGACTGCCCGCAGGTACCCAGGCAGCTGTCCCGTGCGGAGGACAACATGCACTTCGCCTTTGCCCTGGGCCGGGATGATGAGCCGTTCATGGAGCTGACTCTGGAGCAGCTGGGTGTGCCGCCCTTTGAGGTGCTGGTGATGCGTCAGGCTGATCCGGATGCACCGCTGGTGGGCCTGGAAATGACCGGGGACATGGCCGGGATCATGCCGGGCCTTGTGAACATGGAAGCCGGGTGAGCCGCGGGCTGCCGGGCTGCTTGGGATGGCACGCGGAGAGCGTCATCCGGCGGGAAAAGATACTGGGGGCGTGCCATGCCGAAGCAAATCATGGTGACCAGGAACAACGCAGAGCGCTTCAGGGACTGGCAGGACGCCGTCACCATGGAGCACTTCACCCTGGGGGATACGGTGGTGCGGTGCGCGGCGTGCGGCGCGGTGTTCCACCGGCGCAATGTGCGGGAAACCTGCCTGATATGCCAGAAGCCCTTTGTGGCAGGAGAGGTTCGCACGCAGACGATGCATCTGACCCGCGGCAGGCGCGTGAAGATCGCCCGCAGGCCCGGCAGGAGGGCTCGTCCGCTGCGGGCATGGGAACGGCTGGGCGCCGGGCTGTGCGCGCTCAGCGCATGCGGCCTGGCGGGAGCGCTGACGGCGTTTGCGCTGCACCCGCAGCGGGCACAGGCATGGCAGGCCATCGCGGGGCTGCTGGGGCCCGTCAGGGAGCTTCCGACTGTCATCGGGCTGGCTGCTGAAAGGACGGTTCAGGCCCTTGCCGCGGCGCCGGTGGAAAAATGGGCGGAGCTGTTCCTGAGCCTGCTGGGCCTGTGAGGCTGCGCGATGCGGCGGACGTGACCGTCAACGGAATGGAGTGAACGAAATGCGGGACACCTACATTTTCTTTTTCCGGCTGTTTCTGGCCCTTGCGGCGCTGTCCGTGGCGGTCAGCATCTTCAGCAGAGGGAAGAAATCCATGGGCAGCGCGGCGCTCAGCCTGCTGGCGGCGGTGCTGATGTGGAGCATGTCCGCCCTGTGAGGCGTGGCATGATGGCGGATGGAGGAAGCAATATGGCCAACGACCGTGACCGGGACATCATCCTGCGGATGCGGCCAACCCCTGGCTATGTGCCGCAGACGCGGTACAGGCAGGAATTGGCGGGGAAGGCCGGGGATATCCTCCGGCTGCAGCCCCGGGCCGGGGCTGGCACACTGTCTGCCGCGCCCCGGCGGAGCAGCCCCGACTGCTTCCGGGCGCAGCCCGTGGCCCTGCAGCAGGCGTCCTTTACCCTGCCGCCCCAGCGGCTGACCTGCTGCGATGGCTTCACCACGGTGCTGGGCGGGGAGCGGCATATCTTCCTGACCGGCACGGGCCGGGGGTGCGAGGAGCTGCTGGGCATGCTTGCGCTGCATGCGCTGGCGGATGATGGCAGCGTGCTGTTCCTGACCGGTGACCGGGGTGAGCGGGGCGGCTGCTGCGCGGTGCTGAAGCAGGTGTGCGACCGCTGCGGGCTTCCCCTGCGCCGGGTGGGGGAGCAGGAGGCAGGAAGGTTCCTGCCCTTTGCCAACTGGAAGCAGCAGCAGATGCTCAGCTTTTTCAGCCAGAGGGTCGCCGGTGCATATGCGGGGCAGGGCGCAGCCCCTGAGGCCGACATGACCGGCTGCCTGATGGATCTGTTCGAGCTGCTGGAGGCAGATCCGGCCTTCGGGGAATGCCTGGCGGATCCCCGCTTTTCCTACGAGACGGCGCTGGAGCGCTGCGGGCAGGCGGACATGCCGGAGCCTGAGCGCAGCAGGCTCTGCCATCACATGATGAACCACACGGACACGCTCATGAAGGCCCAGGCGATGCTCCGTGAGTTCATCGTGGCCTTTGGTGGCGGAACGTCCTGCCCGGGCGGACAGGCGTACTCCATCTTCAGCCCCGGCGTCAACCGTGTGACGCTGGACGACCAAAGCGCAATGAGCCGCGGATCGCAGCCCTGGTTTCTGATGCAGATGGTGGGCTGCATCAACAGCCTGACCGCGGCCCATCCAAGGATCACCGTGCTGGTTGACCGCCTGTCCCCCGATATCCTGCAGAGCGTGATGAGCCTGATCAGCAACAGCGATGTGCGCATCATCATGGTGGCAGGCAGCGTAATGGAGCTGGGCGACCAGGCGGCAGCGGCCTCCATCCTGAGCCGAAGCGGGCAGGTGTTCATCTTCCGCCAGCAGGACCGGTCTGCCGCGGAGTACTGGTCGGCGCTGTCCGGGGACAGAAAGGTGCTGGTGCGCAGCAGCAACACAGGGACTTCCGTCAGCACCCAGCCGTGGCATTTTGCCACCCGCGGCGCCAACACGGGCCATGGCTACACGGAGGCCTTCCGTCCGAAAATCCCTGCCGGCGAGTTTGCCGCCCTGCGTGATGACCAAGCGTATCTGTACATGCCCGACGGCCGATCCGGGGAGGCCTTCCACCCCTTTGCCATCGGCTGAAGCAACCAGAGACGCTGCAGAAAGGAGGGAATCAGGGTGAAATACCTTCGCCTGGGCCTGGCCGCGGCGGTATCGGCCGTCCTGTGCACGGTATGGCAAATGCCCCCGGCGGCCGTGCTGGCCTATGAGCTGCTGACCGCCCTGGCAGGAGAATACCTGCTTCCGCTGCTGGTTCACCTGTCGGACGAGACGTTTGAGCTGAACCGGCGCTGGAGCGAGGCTTCGGGGGGCATTCGGCTGCCGGAGACCGCCCATGGGCTGAACACTCTGCCCAAGGCTGTGCGGATCTACGTCATGGACGACGACGCTCCCGTGATGACGTGGATAGGCTGGCGGACCCTGATGATCGGGCGCGGCTGTTACAATCTGGACCATGCGCAGTTCCTCTGCGCCATGCAGGAGGCGGCGGAGCAGCGCTTCACCCTGCGCAGCCACGTCTTCCTCTTCGCCACCATAGGCAATCCGCTGTATCTGACCATGCGGCTGTTCTGTCGCTTCGGCTATCTGGTCAGCTGGCTGCTGGGTCTGCCGCTGGCCGTGCTGCTAACGGTGTTTTCGGGCGGGCTCCGGGGCGGGCTGATGGCAGGGAGGACGGCAGCGGGGATCACCAACAGCCTCTGCAACGGGATCTCCTGGGTATTCCTCCGCCTCAGCAACGCGGCGGTCTGCATCCTGTTCGGGCCGCTGCTGATCTGGGGCGATTGGGAGGTGGACGGCGCGCTGCGCACCCAGGGGCTGGGTCTGCCGTTGCGCGCGCTGATGGACAAGCTGCAGCAGACCACCTGCAACACCCCTTTCCTGCGGGAGCGTCCGCTGATCTTTCGCGCGCCCAACAGCCTGCGCCTGCGATGGATGGAAGCGCAGCGGCAGGGAACAGCCCGCCCGGGCAGCGGCCTGGAGCGTGTGGAGCCGCAGTTCCACAGGGCGCTCATGCCGCGACAGCATGCGCCCGACCCGCGGCGCATCCGCCTGGCGGAGCAGGGACAGCAGCCCGAAGCGCACCGCACGCAGCGGGAGACGCGGCGCATCCGCATCAGCGGGCCTCAGCACAGACCATGAAGAAATCGACCATCACGCATGACAAGGAGGAGCTATGAGCAAGTACATGATCAGCATCGTTGAGGAAAGCAAGGGCTATCAGACCGAAACGATGCCGCTGAACCTGGATACCATCCGCAACCATGCATCCGGCGTGTGTGAAAACATGAACCTCCGGGAGAACTGTACCCTGCTGCTCACCAGGACGGCGCTGGATGAGATGCTGACCCACATCGGCTGGCGCGATCTGCAAACGCCTGTCAACCGCGTTGAGCAGGGCGGACTGCTGGCAGGCCTTCACTGCGAGAACCCCGTGACGAAGCAGCATTTCTGCGTGGCGTTGCATGCCTATCCGCTCCTGCATGTCAGGAGCAACCCCACCTTCCTGGACGCGGGGGCGGACAGCTGGGCGGAGTGCTTCGCCGCCATGGACCGCGACAATGCCTCCCTCGGCCTGGGGATGAACACGGTGGGCTGGTACCACACGCACCCCAACGGGCTGTCCACCTTCATGAGCGGAACGGACCGCTACACCCAGCGCACGGTGTTCAACGGGGAAACCAGCTATGCCCTGGTGCTCAATCCGCACACAGGAAGCTGGAAAGCCTTCCGCGGACCGGAGGCCGTGGACGCAGCGTGCTACATGCTGGACACCGACGAGCTGACGCTCCTGTGCGGCGAGGCGGAAAAGGCCGCGCCGGGCCTGGAGCGGGACGCCCTGCTGGCGGAGATCCGCCGCCTGGTTGCAGAGGAAGTCGCCCGGCAGACGGCACAGCATGCCGGGGCAAGGAAGCAGCCTGGCGGAAAGCGGCACAAGCGGCGCAAGCGCAAGGGCAAGTACCACCGCAGGCGCCGCTGACGGACAAACGGGGGAGGGACAGAGATGGCTGAAGAGCATGACGTGGTGCGGCTCAGAAAACGCCCGGACTTTGTGCCGGGAGGACAGGAGGTTCTGTCCCTCCGGCCCAACCCGGCCTTTGTGCCCCGCGCGGCACAGGCCGGCGGGACGCTCAGCCTGAGCAGGCGGAATCATCATGCGATCATGTTCCGCAGGCTGCACCCGGATTCGGTGGTGCGGGAGATTGCGTTCCCCGCAAGCTGCGCGATGTGCTTCCACCAGGAGGACATCGGGGAGGTTCTGGAGGATGGCCGGTGGTGGTGGCGCTGCCCCGAGTGCGGATACAAATGGGATCCGATCAAAGCGGTGGACTGACGAAAGGGGGAGAGACGGAATGATGCAGCAGCTGCTGGCATTCCTCCGGGAGGAGCTGGCGGAGGAGGGCCTGATATCCATCCGCTTCTGTCAGCAGGACGGTCTCCTGCTGCGGACGCGCTGCAAACTGCCCTGCATGACCGTGACGGACGGGTGCGAGCCCTTTGCCCACGAGGCCGAGGTGCTTCTCCGCCAGGACGACTGCGGCTGGCATGCCCGCCTGGAGCATCCGGGCCCGGGGCGCGTGCTGCATCCCAACTGGGACGCCGGGGGCTGCTGGCACAGTGAGCAGCTGTCCCGCTGTGCCAATGCCTCGCCGGAGGAGCTGCGCGACCTGCTCCGCAGCATCATCCGCAGCCTGAATATGAAGCGGGACGCCTATTCCCTGACCCATGCGGTGAACCGCAACGCGGCGGCCTGGTGCTATGACAACGGCAAGGACAACCGGTGCATTGTGCTGGAGGATCGCGAAGGAATGCATCCGCCGCGGCCGGAGGCTCGCGACAGACGCCGGATTCGGATTGATCCCGACACCTTGTGAGGAAGAAGGGCTGCGGACAGCCCTGCGCTGCGCAGCCTCCCGGCGGGAAACAAGCCGTTGACAGCCGTGCCGTGAACCGCTAAGATAGGCTTATCGGCGGGCGGGGACGGCCTGATCCGCCTGGCGCATTTTGCGGAACGGAAGGGAGCGGGTTTCAGTGCGCAACGGCGACATCTGGCTGGACGATGAGGGCCGACCCATTCAGGCCCATGGCGGCATGATCGCCCGGTTCGGGGACAGGTGGTACTGGTACGGCGAGAACAAGGACGCGCCCAACTGCCCTGGCACCACGCGGGTGGATGTGATCGGCGTGAGCTGCTATTCCAGCGAGGATCTGCATGCCTGGCATCACGAGGGCGTGGTGCTCAGGGCGGACGGCAGCGTTCCGGCGCTGCGGCCGGATCGGGTGCTGGAGCGGCCCAAGGTGCTGTACAATCAGCGGACGGGGCAGTACGTCATGTGGTTCCATGCGGACACGGCGGACTACACCCTGGCCCAGGCGGGCTGCGCGGTATCGGACAGCCCCACGGGGCCCTTCCGGTTCCTGCACGCCCAGCAGCCCAACCGCCTTGACTGCCGGGACATGACGCTCTTTGTGGATCAGGAGCGGCGGGCCTGGCTGGTGCACAGCGCCAACTGGAACAAGACCCTGTACTTCTCCCGGCTGACGGAGGATTATCTGGGCTTCACCGGGGAAACCCACGCCATCCTGATCGACCAGGAGCGGGAGGCTCCCGCGCTGATCTGGCACGATGGGCTGTACTACTGCGTGACCTCGGGCTGCACGGGCTGGAATCCCAACAGCGCGCTGTATGCGGTGTCGCCCCATGTCACCTGCGGGTGGAAGCTGATTGACAATCCCTGCTCCGGGCCCCGGGCGAGGCAGACCTTCCAGGGGCAGTCCACCTGGATGTTCGAGCATGCGGGGCAGGTCTATCTGCTGCTGGATCACTGGAAGCCCCACGACCTGCGTGCCTCCGGGTACAGCATTCTGCCCGTGACGCTGGACGGGCTGCGCATGGACATCCCCTGGACGGACATGGCCTTCGGGTGATCCCGGGGCAGGGCATGAAGCGGGGGCCAAGGGCGAGCGGCGGGCTTCGCCGTGGACACAGGGGATTACTGCTGCCGCCATGCTGACGGTTCATGATTGAGAAACGCAAAGAGGCTGCCGTTGCATGCGGCAGCCTTGTATTGTGATTTACCGGGCAATTTCCAGCTCGGCCAGGCCGCTGCAGGGAATGTCAAGCGCGACGATACCCGGCTGCAGGACAAGCCGCTGTTCGCTGACCACCTCGCCGCAGGTGTTGCTGATTTTTACCTGAGCACGCATGGGCTCATCCAGCTGGATAAACAGCTTCGGCGCATGACTGGCGTTGATCAGCTTCACGCTGGCATGAGAGGCGTCCAGCCTGACGATTTTGTTCAGCCCGTAGACGGCCGTGATGGACGTGTGTGTATCCTGCGCCCTGATGACGGGATACATGAACTGCGGCTCCATGGGGATAAATTCGCTCTCCAGCAGTACATGACGATAGCGTACTGCGAAGTCCAGCCAGAAACGAACCATCTGCAGATGCTTTTCCGGCATATCCGCGATGATCTGGGAAAATTGGATCACGCCGAATATGACGTTCAGAAGCTGCAGGGCGGCATGCTCAGGCGTCTCGCTGTGATGCCAGGTCAGCATGTCGGAATGAACGGCCTGACTGCCGCTGAGCAGACGCAGATCTGCGATGCCCACCCGGTTGCTGACAATATCGCTGGCGCAGTCGCCCACGCGGAACATGTTGCCAAAGCGATGCATGGCCGGGCCGATGTAGCGCTGCCGGAATTCGATCATGATTTCCGGCTTGATGGTGCGCAAACGATCCATGATATCGGTCATCAGCCGGTCGACAGCTTCCTGTACACAGGCGAAATCCATATCGGGGTGTAGCGGCAGATGATCACGATCCTCAAACTGGTCGATGAAGTCCAGCTTCAGGCCGTCCAGGTCGTAGGTGCGAACCGCGTTCTCGTATACGCCGATGAGGTATTCGCGCACATCAGGATAGCGGGGATCCAGCACGCCGCAGGCGTTGCGGTCAATCCGGCGCAGCAGCTTGTTCTCAAAGCGCGCCCAGCACTTGGCATGGTAGCCGATGAAGGGTACGCTGTACCAGAGCATATACTTCATACCCAGGTCGTGTACGCGCTGGACATGGGCGCGCATATCCGGGAATTTCTCCTGGCAAACCTCCCAGTCGCAGGTGTAACCATAGCCGGGGGCGTCGTGGGAGGAATGCCAGCCGTCGTCCAGAATGATCGTTTCCATACCCAGCTTCCTGGCCAGGGCGCACTCCCGCTCGAGGGTGTCTGCCGTAACAGCTTGATGAAAGTTGTACCAGGATGAGTACATGGGCAGCCTGCAGCTGCGTGGCACAGGCATGGGCTGAAGCTGCAGGATCGTGTCCCACCATTGGCAGGCATCTGTCACAGCGCGGTGGAAGGGAATACGGCGGAAATCCGCCCGCACGGTCAGCCGGGTCATGGGCGCCTGTCCCTTGAATTGGGACAGCCCCATGATCAGCTCGCAGTGGATTTCGTTGGTTTCATCATGAACGCCCATGCGCAGCGCGGTGGTTTTGCGCACTTCGCTGGAGGCGAAGGTGTAGATGTTTTCATCTGCGCCGTTGAAGGTAATGGCCAGGGGTGCGGAGCCCGTCAGCATGGACTGGTGCCGAAGCCGCCAGTCACCGTCCAGCACACGGCGGGCGCGGCATTCCGGATGCCACATGGACTGCACATCCAGGCATGGCATGGCCTACTGGATGCGTACCATGCTGTCGTTGTGCGCGGCGTCGTCCGCTGCCCATGCCAGGTCGAAGGTGTATTCCATCAGGTTTTCCTCAATCGCCTGACGCGCAATATCCACCGTGATGGGAATGTTGCTCTGCACGGTCAGTATTACCTTCCTGATACAGGGTGTTGAGCGTCATCTTTCTCCATCTTTTCTGTTCAGATCATCCGCGTCAGACGATCGCCGGATGCTTCGCTGTTGCGCGCTGCTGGACAGAGCGCGGCAGTCAGACGGCGGTTCTCCTGCAGATTCATGAGCCTGTCACCGTCATACCAGTGGATAAACGGGCCGTAAAGCGCTTTCCTGCGATCCGCTATGGCCTGATCCAGCGAGGCCACGGCTTGTGCAATCAGCTGGTTGAACGCTGCGTCGCTTCCCCCTGATCTTCTGTTCTGCGCAGCTTGCGTCAGCGCATTGACCCAGCCATACAGGCCGATCATGATTTCGATCTGGACGAGCAGGTTGGCTTCAAAAAAGCGTCTGCGGTGTGCCGGTATATGCGCCATGACCTGGACGGCGCGCTTATGCACGGCGAGGAATCGGGCAAGCCCCGCATCGGTGGCTTCACGGTAGAAGGCAAGAAAGTCGTCCGTACTGCGGAAGCTGAACAGGCGCTGATTCTGGATATCCTCCTGGTGAAGCTCGCTTCCGTGGATGATCTGCATGGTCTTGACGGCTACGCGGCGGGACATACCGTCGTTCAGGGTCATGCGGGCAGGAAAATCCCGGTCGTCCATGGGAGAAAAGCAGCGGAAGTAATCCTGGTGGATGGCCTCCAGCTCGGCAGTGTCCTCGGTTTCGTATTCATCGCGGCACCAGGCACGGCGATTGGCCTCAACACTGTCCTGACGGATGTCCCAGGTCAGCTCCGCTTCAAAGCGGATACCGTAGACAAACTCCCGGACATTGGATACATTCAGCACCACATAGCTGGTGTCGCCCCGGGCCAGCGCCTGACGGAAGTTGTAGCGGATCTTCTCCGGGCGGTTGCCTTGAATCAGATGCGGACCGCAGCCCCAGAAGGCAAGATGGTAGTATACGCCATACCCGGTGTCTGCATGGCGCGGCGTCCGGTCATAGCCCTCGCCCCACATCTGGTCAGGGCCGAAGTCGGACTGGATGACCATCGTTCCCGGGGGAAAGGTGAGCACACCGGCCCTGTACAGGGGCATTCCCTCCATCCACAGCGTTGCGGTGGAAACGACCTCTTGTTCCGGACATTCCTCACGAATCAGATCATACTGCATCCTGATGGCGTCGGAAATCAGCCTGCCCCGGGCTTCAATGGTTTCCGGCGCCCGGTCGTTCTGATACCATACCGGCCGATCACCGCGCCCGCGCAGTCCCAGTTGCCAGATGACACCCTCATACTGCGCCCATTTGCGGATGTACTGCTGCCACACCTGGCGGTAGAAATCAGGATGGTCGATCAGGTTGGCGCATCCGGTCATGCCGCGCTCCGCCCAAAGGCGGTCGACCGTGAATTGATGCACCCCCACCGGCTCCTGATGATGCATGGAAATATACAGTCCGCGTTCCGTGACGCGCCGCACAATGGCCTCGTCCTCAGGCTTCATGATGTCCAGATGCGAGCAGGGGATGAGCATGTTCTGCTTCAGGCGCAGCGCGGTTTCTATGAGCATGTCCAGCATCCGGCCATAGTCCCCATGAAACCGGTAGTCCTTTTCCGGTGTGCCCTGACGGCAGAAGCCTTCGATCAGGTCTTCGTCATTGATGAACCAACCCCGGAAGCGATAGGTCTTTGGGCCATCCGTCAGCACCTCCTCCGGGAGGGACAGTACCGTCCGCCTGACTGGCGCATGGTCAGTCCACAGATACAGAGGAT
>JAXEEE010000141.1:0-30683 GCA_034104265.1 Eubacteriales bacterium
CCCGACGGGGAGTCCTGGGGGCCCGGCGGCCCGGGGGCGTGGGTGTGGGGCGCGACGCCCCAGTCGTCCCCTCTGCCCTCATGCGCGCTCAACCCAATCGCGAGCCGGGGGTGGGCACTGCCCACCGAGAAGCCCCAGCCGTCCCTCTTTCTTTGCAGGTGTTGCAGGATTCCCCAAGTTCCCGGTAGAATTATTCAATTCAGAACAAATCCAAAGGAAAGCGAGGCGTCCTATCCGTGCGGCAAACTGTCAACCTGAATCACAAGTGGGCCTTCAGCAAGGAGGCGGAGCAGCAGCCCGACCGGCTGCCGGAAACGCGGTACTGGGTCAACCTGCCCCACACCTGGAACGGCATCGACGGCCAGGACGGCGGGGGCGATTACGACCGCCGCCGCTGCTGGTACATCAAGGAACTGAGCCGGGAGGAGATCCCCCAGGCGGAACGGTACTTCCTGGAGCTGAAGGGCGCAAACCTGTCGGCGGATGTGTACGTGGGCGGCAGGCACCTCATGCATCATGACGGCGGATATTCCACCTGGCGCGTGGACGTGACCGACGCGCTCAGGGACAGCACCCTCATCGCCGTAGCAGTGGACAATTCCCCCAGCGAGACCGTCTATCCCCAGGAGGCCGATTTCACTTTCTACGGCGGACTCTACCGGGACGTCAACCTGATCTGCGTGCCTGCCTCCCACTTTGACCTGACGTACTGCGGCGGCCCCGGTATTGCCGTGACTCCCACCATCGAGGGCGACGATGCCCGCGTCAGCACCCGCGTCTATGTGACGGACGCCCGTGAGGGCCAAAGCCTCCGCTATACCATCATGGATGCCGAGGGCTGCGTCCTGGACGATGCCACCGTCCCCGCGGATCAGATCGAGCATGAGGCCACCATCAAGCATGTCCGCCGCTGGCACGGCCGGAAGGATCCCTACCTGTATTCCGCCCGGGTGGAGCTGATCGGGGATGGCAAAGTGCTGGACTGCGTCAGCACCCGCTTCGGCTGCCGAACCTTCCGCATTGACCCGGAGGAGGGCTTCATCCTGAATGGGGAATCCTATCCCCTGCGGGGCGTGAGCCGCCATCAGGACCGGCCGAATATCGGCAATGCCCTGCTGCCCGAGCATCACCGGGAGGATATCGACCTGATCTGCGAGGTGGGCGCCACCACCGTCCGCCTGGCCCATTATCAGCATGATCAGTACTTCTATGATCTGTGCGACGAGCGGGGCCTGGTCGTCTGGGCGGAGATTCCGTATATCTCCCGGCATATGCCCGGCGGGCGGGAGAACACCATCAGCCAGATGAAGGAGCTGATCACCCAGAACTACAACCATCCCAGCATCGTGGTCTGGGGCCTGAGCAACGAAATCACCATGCGGGAGGCCGAGGATCCTGACCTGATCGAGAACCACCGCATCCTCAACGACCTGTGCCATGAGATGGACAAGACCCGCCTGACCACCATGGCCGTGGTGTCCATGTGCGACATGCACGCCACCTATATCAAAATTCCCGACGTGGTCAGCTATAACCATTACTTTGGCTGGTACGGCGGCGATACGTCCATGAATGGCCCCTGGCTGGACAAGTTCCACCGGGAGCTGCCCGATATCCCCATCGGCGTGAGCGAGTACGGCTGCGAGGCGCTGAACTGGCATACCTCCAACCCCATGCAGGGCGACTATACCGAGGAGTACCAGGCCTATTACCATGAAGAGCTGATCAAGCAGCTGTTCAGCCGCAGGTACCTGTGGGCCACCCACGTGTGGAACATGTTCGACTTCGGCGCGGACAACCGCTCCGAGGGCGGCGAGAACGGCCAGAACCACAAGGGCCTGGTCACCTTCGACCGCAAGTACAAAAAGGACGCCTTCTATGCCTACAAGGCCTGGCTGAGCGACGAGCCCTTCGTGCATATCTGCGGCAAGCGGTATGTGGACCGGGTGGAGGACGTGACGAAGGTGACGGTGTACTCCAACCAGCCGGAGGTGGAGCTGCTGGTCAACGGTCAGAGCCTGGGCAGGCAGCGGGCGGAGGATCACTTCTTCCGGTTTGAGGTGCCCAACGGGGGCGAAAGCCGCCTGCGGGCCGTGGCGGGGGCCTGCACCGACGAAAGCACCATCCGCAAGGTGGACACCTTCAACGAAAGCTACCGCCTGAAGGAAAAGGGCGCGGTGCTGAACTGGTTCGACGTGACGGCGCCGGAGGGATACTTCTCCCTGAACGACAAGGTGGGGGACGTGATGGCCAACCCGGAGGGCGCGGCGCTGTTCAGTCAGATGATGAAGCAGATGATGACCGCTCCCGGCGGCAAGGGCCTGGAAATGACCCCCGCCATGCTGGAGATGATGAACGGCTTCACCGTCCTGCGGCTGACCAGCATGATGAGCGCCCTAAAGATCACCTTTACCAGGGAGCAGCTGCTGGAGCTGAACGAGCGGCTGAACCAGATCGCCAAATAATACGGCCCCAAAGCCTTGCGGCCAAAAGAAGCGCCGCCTGTCCCCCGGAAAAAGGGACAGGCGGCGCTGACGTCTGCGGCAGGTTGCCGACTCACAGGGAAACTGTGCTTATGCTGCACGCAGGCGTGATAAAGCTGGCTGGCACTTCCGTCAGCCACGGATGCATCCATGGAAAGCTGTACTGCTGTGATTGACTGTTTTACCGGTCCCAGTTGCGCACGGTATCCTGGGCCAGGCGCAGGAACTCGCTCAGTTTGGCGCGGTCATGCTCGCTCAGGCCCTCGGGCATGCGCTGATCAAAGGTGTGCAGGCTGGCGCTGAGGAGATACTCAGGCGTGACATTCAGCGTGTTGCAGATCGCCACCAGCGTTTCCAGGCTGGCCACGCGGGTACCCCGCTCAATGTGTCCCAGGAAGGATGCGGAAATACCGACTTTCTCCGCCAACTGTTCCTGCGTGAGCGACTGCTGACGACGTACCGTCCTGACTCGGTTACCAAGATCCTTATAATCCATGAAATACGCCTCCAACAATGTTCTCATTGCTACAGAGAGGTTGCGGACTGTTCGCCGGAAAGAACAGGCGGGCATGACGATTTGCCCTGCGGTACACCCCTCTATGCTTATTATTGATGATCTGCTGGATTTTTTCAAGTGACAGATGGCAGGGAAAAGTGATATTTCGCGCTTTTTTTGTACTTTTTGAGAAGAAGTTTTTTTCTCCGGGGGCTGTACATTTGCCATCGGGCATGGTATAATACCACTCGAAACCCAGCCAGGTATGCAAAGTTCAGTCCTCCTTTGGTTGTCCAACCAATGTCGGGAATCGTGGAACTGCTTGATGGCGTTGGTATGGGTGACAATATTTGAGGAGGTTTTCCACCATGTATCAGGACAAGACCCTCACCTGCCGTGACTGCGGCAACGAATTCGTGTTCTCCGCTTCCGAGCAGGCCTTCTTCGCCGAGAAGGGCTTCCAGAATGAGCCCTCCCGCTGCCCCGCCTGCCGCGCTGCCCGTCGTGCTGCCAATGGCGGCGCCTCTGCTCCCCGTCAGATGTACGAAGTGATCTGCGACGGCTGCGGCTGCACCACCCAGGTGCCCTTCCAGCCCCGCGGCGACCGTCCCGTGTACTGCCGTGAGTGCTTCGAGGCCCAGCGCGCCAACCGCTTCTGATTGAGCGGGCGGCTCAGCCGCGAAGGGGTATGAACCCGCACCATGAGGGAGGCTTCCGGTTCTGTTCCGGGGCCTCCCTTTTGCAATCCGACAAGGAGGAACAAGCCCATGTGCAAGCCCTGTGGTGATATGATCGTCAACCTGACGCACCTGCCCGCCATGCCCACGCTGCCAGAAGGCGTGCGCATCCGCCGGGCCATGGCTGCAGATCATCAGTGCATCCTGGACTTCATCCGCCAGCGCTTCAGCGAGAATTGGGCGCAGGAGGCGGATGCCGGCCTGTCCGCGCTGCCCTCCCGCTGCCTGATCGCCGTGAAGGACAAGCAGATCCTCGGCTTCTGCTGCTGGGACGTGTCGGCGCTGGACTACTTCGGCCCCATCGGCGTGGACGAGGCCGCCCGGGGCACGGGCGTTGGCTCCGCTCTGCTCATCCGTGCCCTGGAGCACATGCGCGACGCGGGCTACGGCTACGCCGTCATTGGATGGGTCGGCGACGCGGCGGACTTCTACCGCAAGACCGTGGGCGCGCAGTTCATTCCCGGGGGCGAGCCGGAGAACACCGTCTACGCCAACATGATCATGTTCAACTGAAACGGAAAAGCCGCCGGAGCGGGGAGCATATCCTCCTTCCGGCGGCTTTCGTATGTCCTGGACGGCTCACTTGCCGCCCAGCAGCCTGTTCAGCGGGCTGCGGTAGACCTGGATGGCCTTGGCGGGGCACATCTCCTGGCAGCAGTAGCAGCGGATGCACTTGTGGTAATCGTAATGGGCCTTCTTTCCGTTGCCCGAATGGACGGCCTTCTCCGGCACGGGGCAGGCCTCCTGGCAGATACCGCAGGCTATGCACTTGCTTTTGTCCACCCTCGGACGGTGCTGCAGGAAGGGAAGCAGCGGCATCAGCTTGAACAGCAGGCCCTTCTTCATTGCCCCGCGGAATACGTCGAAGTCCGGCTTGCCCCAGCGGCGGGCGGCCTCGGCTACGGTCATTTCGCCTTCGGGGGTGACAACGGCGATGCGGTCGTGATCCATCACCCCCAGGCCGGAAGCCTGTCCGCTCACGCAGGTGGGCACCGTGGCGGGATCCAGGTTCACCAGTGCGGCAAAGACGCTGTCCAGCGCCACGGGGTCAGCGGAGAAGAGCAGCACGTTCATGCTCACCGGCGTGCCGGAGGTGGGGCCGTTGCCCTCCATGGCCACCACGCCGTCCATGATGTGCAGGCGGGGAGAAACGCACATTTGAAGGTCGCAGAGCATGTCGGCGAAGATGTCGCTGTTGGGGTACTGGGCATGGCCGGTAGCCTTGTTGACGCCGCAGATGCACCCGTAGAGGTTCTTCACTGCGCCGGTGATGCGCTCCAGGGCGTGGGTCTTCATTTTGCAGACGTTGATCATCGCGTCCGCCTGCTGCACGCCGTGGCACAGGTAGAAGCTGCGGGCCACCCGTCCCTCGGGGAAGTGCACCACGCTGCCGCCGTCGAAATCGGCCCGGGCCACGCCCAGTTTTTCTGCCGCAGCGGCGATGCCGCAGGCCTGGGCGGCCTTGACCGGGGTGGTGGAGGGGTTGCCGGGGCTGTCGCCGTAGGACAGGTGGGCATAGCCCTCGTCCACCAACAGCTGCGCCACCGCCTCGAACACGGCGGGGTGGGTGGTGACGGCCTTCTGGGGCAGGGCGCGGCCCAGGAGGTTGGGCTTGAGGAGAATCTTCTCTTCCGGGCGGACAAACGCGCCGATGCCGCCCAGCAGATTGACGCCCTGGCGGACGGCCTGGTTGACCCGGGGTTGGTCGTAGGTATCGAGGGGGATCAGGACAACGGTGTGCTTCTCCATGCAGGGTAACCTTCCTTCATGCGGCATATGCATGATTATAGCACAACCTGCCCTGCGGCGCAAAGGATCCCGTATTTTCTGCAGAATGCAGTATTTTTTCCCGTTCGACGGCCTTCGACAAAGGAAGTCAGCTTTCGCCGTTGCAAACTGTCAGAGAAAAGTATATGCTGATCATGCACGGCGAACAATACGGAGGAGTGACGATGATGCAGAGAAGCAACATTGCCTACGGTCTGCTGCAGCACCTGGCGGAGATCGCCTGGGATCAGGGCCGCGTGGCGGAGGCACAGCGGATGAGCGCCTGGGTGGACGCGGCCATGCTGGAGGACTTACGGCAGGGCGAAGGGTGTCAGGTCGGTACGGATGAAGTGCCCCTGATCCTGGCGGCAGACGGGGCAGAGAACAGGCGCCTCGCTGCCGGTGTGGATATGCCCGCAGTTCAGGCAGAGCCATGCGCTGTCCCTGCCGCCGGTGAACAGGGCGTCGTCCTGTAGCAGGCGGAGGCAACGGTCGAAGCGGGCAGCGTGGGTCTTTTCCACCGCGGCGATGGCGGCGAACACCTCCGCCGCCCGGGTGAAGCCCTCTGCCCGGGCCTGGTCGGCAAAGGCGGGATAGACGTCCTCTGCCTCCTCGGTCTCGTTGTGGCGGGCGGCGTCCAGCAGCTCCCGCACATTCAGGCTCAGGTTCACCGGATAGCCGCCGTCGATGCGGATGGTCTGTCCTGCGCAGGCTGCCAGCAGGTTGTAGAACACCCCGGCGTGCACCTGCTCCTGCCCGGCGGTGAAGCGGAACACGTCCGCAATCAGGCGCAGGCGGTTGTCCTCCGCCACCTGGGCGGCCAGCAGGTAGCGGCTGCGGGCTTGGCTTTCCCCGGCGAAGGCCCGCATCAGGTTCAGGCGGGTGCAGCTGTCGTTGAAATGAATGGTAGACATGGCATAACCTCCCTGTATGGATGATGACATGCCTATGCTTTCCCGGAATGGGGCGCGTCATTCTGCCCCGAAAGGGGAGGAAATTGACGAAGTTTTACATTGAGGGCCGTTTCGCTCTTGTGAATGCGCGTTATTTGCGGTATAATACTTCGGTAAAACACCGATACTGACGCCGCAAAGGAGTAAATGCGTTGAATATGGATAGAAACGATCCCATGAGCCAGGGCTACGGCTCCGATAACGGTGAACAGCAGTACAGCTACCAGAACGACGCCGGACAGACGACCTACCGCCGCCATCGCCGCAGCGAGCGCTATCAGACGGAGGAGAACGCCTCCGCCGTCCAGGACGTTCAGCCCCGGGAGCAGGAGGACGCTGCCCCGGCCCGTCCCGGCCGCAGCGCCGCCCGCCGCAGCGTACCCGGCGTGCAGTACACCGGCGCGCCCGAGCCTTCCCAGAGCGTGCCGCGCCCTGCCGCGCTGAACCGCCCTCAGCAGCAGCCCTCGTCCGGCCAGCGGCCGCCGGTGCGCAGGCCCGTCAATGCGCCGGGCTACAGCCAGCAGCCGCCGCTGCGCGCCCGTCAGACCGCGCCCCAGGATGCGCCCCGGCCTCGCCGCGCGCCCCAGGAGGACTATGACTACGACGTGCGGGAGGAGCAGCCGCAGAAGCCCCGCCGCAAGGGCCATGGCGCGCTGGTGGCCCTGGTGATCATCGTGCTGGTGCTGGCGCTGGCAGTGCTGGGCTTCATCCTGATTCCTGAGGATGACAGCACCCTTGGCCAGCTCAAGCAGACCGTTGTCGGTCAGGTGAACAGCCTGCTGGGCAAGGAAACCGCGCCGGAGGCCGCGGCCTTCGACTTTTCCGCCGCACCCACCCAGGGCGCTGCGCCCATTGACGTGGCCTTCACCCTGACCACCAGCCTGTCGGTGGACGGGGTGCGCATGGTGGACGAGGCCGGCATGCCCCTGGAAACCTCCACGGCCTTCTCCATGGACAATGCGGATTCCCGCATCTGGATGCTGAACCTGGCCGTCAGCGACGGCTATGAAGGCCTGGTGCAGGCGCAGATCCGCCAGGCCGAGGGCGAATGGCTGGATACCGGCAAGACCGTGATGCTGGAGATTGCCGCCGCGCCGCAGCCCACTGCCACCCAGACCCCTGAACCCACCGCCACGCCCGCACCCGTGATGGCCGTGGTGGAGACCGTTCCGCCCACCCAGGCACCCACCGAGGTGCCCACGGCTGCCCCCACCGAGGCGCCCACGGAGGCGCCCACGGCTGCCCCCACCGAGGCGCCCACGGCCACGCCCACCATGGCGCCTACGGCCACCCCGACCCTGGCGCCCACCGCGGTGCCCACGGCGGAGCCTACCGCCACGCCTGAACCCACCGCCGAGCCTACCCCCACCGTTGCGCCCACCGCCGCGCCCGTGGCGGAGGCCGTCAAGGATGCTGATCCCAGCCTGATCGGCGAGACGGTGATCTACGAGGGCACCAAGAAGGTAACCTCCTACAGCCGCGACCTGTCCGATGTGCTGCAGATGCCCGCTGCCGATGCCTACACCACGCTGCCCTTCGGCGTGATGACCTTCCGCGGCAACGCCTTCCGGCAGAACGCCGCCGTGGGCACCAGCGAGAACATCACCGGCCTGAACCTGGCCTGGACGGCGGAAGCCGGCAGCGTCAAGGGCTCGTCCAGCACCTACTACGGCATCGGCTGGTACGGCCAGCCCGCCATCATCAAGTGGAGCAAGGAGATCCGCGAGAACTCCAACATCGTGGAGGAGAAGCGGACGGTCTCCGCGCTGAAGGAGGTCATTGTCGCCGGTCTGGACGGCAAAATCTACTTCCTTGACCTGGACGACGGCCAGCCCACCCGCGACGCCATCAACGTGGGCTATCCCATGAAGGGTACCCCCAGCATTCACTCCCTGGGCTATCCCGTGATGACCGTGGGCCAGTATGCCCGCAAGATGGCCAGCGGCACCGGCAAGATCGGCCTGAGGTTCTACAACCTGCTGAACCAGGAGCAGATCTACATGATCGACGGCCTGGATACCGACGCCAAGCGGCCCTACTACAGCGTGGGCGCCTTTGACTCCGCCTCCCTGATTGATCCCAAGACCGACACGGCGGTGTCCATCGGCACCAACGGCATGCTGTACCTGACCAAGCTGAACACCAAGCTGGATGTGGGCGAGTTCAAGCTGACCATCAACCCCGAGAACGTGGTGATGAAGAGCCGCACCAGCAGCAAGCAGAAGGATTCCTACACGGCGGTGGAATCCTCCCTGGCGATGTATGGCAACTATGCCTTCTATGCGGATATGGACGGCATCCTGCGCTGCGTGGATACCTCCACCCTGACCACCGCCTGGGCCGTGGATACCGGCGACGCGGTGCAGGCCGCCATCGCCCTGGATCTGGATGAGAACGGCCAGCTGTGGCTCTACACCGTCAACACCCTGCAAAACCGCACCAAGGGCGACTGCACCATCCGCCGCTTCAACGCCCTCACCGGCGAGGAAAGCTGGAACAAGGCGGTGGGCATGACCAAGGCCAAGAACACCATCAGCGGCGGCATGGCCTCTCCCGTGGTGGGCCAGAATGCCCTGAGCGACATGGTCTACTTCACCGTGACCGGCCTGAGCAAGGCCGGCACCCAGGCGCTCTTCAGCGATGCGGAGGCCGCGGCTCCCGCGGTGCTGCTGGCCCTGGACAAGCAGACCGGCGACATCATCTGGAAGCAGGAGCTGGACAGCTACAGCTACTCTTCGCCCGTGGCGGTGTACTCCGACTACGGCGACGGCTGGATTGTGCAGGCCACCGGCAACGGCACCCTGAACCTCTATGAGGGCCGCACCGGCAAGCTGGTGGACACCCTGGCCCTGGAGGGCACCATCGAGGCGTCCCCCGCGGTGTACAAGGACATGCTGGTCATCGGCACCACCGGCAAGAACACCAGCTACATCTACGGCGTGAAGCTCAACCCCCTGACGGCGGAGTAATCTCCCCGGCCGGGCGCACAGAAACAATCCATCGCCCGCTGGCCCACGCGACCGGCGGGCGCTTTGCTACCGATACGAAGGAGGAATGGCGATGGCGCAGGTTCTGGTAGCCATGGACCAGGGGACCACCAGCTCCCGGGCGGTGGTGTTTGACACCCAGGGACGGGTGCTGGCGGCCCGGAGCGTGGAGTTTCCCCAGCATTTCCCCCATCCCGGCTGGGTGGAGCATGACCCCATGGACATCCTGAACTCCCAGGTGGAGGCGCTGCGGCAGGCCGTGGCCATCAGCGGGGTGAATGTGGCGGACATTGCCGCCGTGGGCCTGACCAACCAGCGGGAGACCACCCTGCTGTGGGATCGGGAGACGGGCGAGTGCGTGTACAACGCCATCGTCTGGCAGTGCCGCCGGACGGCGGACTACATCGAGCGGCTGAACCGGGAGGGCATGGCGGAGACCATCCGGGAGAAGACCGGCCTGATCCCGGACGCGTACTTCTCCGGGACGAAGCTGGCCTGGCTGCTGGACAACCTGCACCTGCACGAGCGGGCGAAGCGGGGCGAGCTGTGCTTCGGCACGGTGGACAGCTTCCTGGCCTGGCACCTGGTGGAGGGCCGTCCCCATGTGACCGACGCCACCAACGCCAGCCGCACCATGCTCTTTAACCTGGAGAAGCAGGACTGGGACGACGAGCTGCTCGCCATGCTGGACATTCCCCGGGCCTGCCTGCCCCGGGTGGTGGACACCAGCGGAGTCATCGGCATGCTGGACGCTGGGGTGCTGGGCAGGCCCATTCCCCTGGCGGCCATGGCGGGGGATCAGCAGGCGTCGCTGTTCGGGCAGGCCTGCCTGAAGCCCGGCATGGTCAAGAACACCTACGGTACCGGCTGCTTCATGCTGATGAACACCGGAAGCCGGCTGGCCCGCAGCGCCCATGGCATGCTGACCACCATGGCCTGGCGCCTGGACGGGACGCCCAGCTACGCCGTGGAGGGCAGCGTGTTTATGGGCGGGGCCACCATCCAGTGGCTGCGGGATGAGCTGCGGATGATCGACACCTCCGCGGAGAGCGAGGGCCTGGCCCGCTCGGTGAAGGACACGGGCGGGGTGTACCTGGTGCCTGCGTTCACGGGTCTGGGCGCGCCCTGGTGGGACATGTACAGCCGGGGTACCCTGGTAGGCATGACCCGGGGTACCAGCCGGGCGCACATTGTCCGCGCCGCGCTGGAGGCCACGGCCTACCAGTCCGCCGACCTGATGGCCGCCATGGTGCAGGACTGCGGCTTCACCCCCACGCGGCTGCAGGTGGACGGCGGCGGCAGCGCCAACGGCTTCCTGATGCAGTTCCAGGCGGACATGATGAACATCCCCGTGGTGCGTCCCCGGGTGATGGAAACCACCGCCCTGGGCGCGGCGCTGCTGGCAGGTCTGGCAGTGGGGGTCTACGCCACGCCGGAGGACACCGCGAAGGTCTGGCGCAGGGATCTGTCCTTTGAGCCGCAGATGGACGCGGCCCGGCGGGAGTCCCTGACCCATGGCTGGCACCGGGCAGTGGAGCGGGCTCGGGACTGGATTGAACACTAAATCAGAGGAGGATACAGACGATGATTCTTGACATGATGAACCTGGAGGAGCAGGCCCTGCCGAACTTCAAGAGCGGCGAGGGCGTTACCTATGCGCGGATGCACGTGGACGGGCTGAACCGGATCATGCTGGTGCGGCTGCCCCATGGCGCGTCCATCGGCATGCACACCCATGAGACCAGCAGCGAGATTATCCACATCCTGGCCGGGAAGGCGAGGATCATCCTGGACGGGGCGGAGGAAATCGCGCTGCCCGGCCAGGTGCACTACTGCCCCAAGGGCCACACCCACACCACCATCAGCGCAGGGGATGAGGATCTGCTGATGCTGGCGGTGGTGCCGGAGCAATAAAAAGGCTGGATGGGCCGCCGGTTTTACGGCGGGGGCGTGGAGTACATCCTGAAAGGATCGGAGGCAGCCGCGCTGCCCGGCCAGGTGCACGACTGCCCCAAGGGCCACACCCACACCACCTTCAGCGCAGGGAATGAGGACTTGCTGATGCTGGCGGTGGTGCCGGAGCAATAAAAAGCCCGGCGATGCGCCTGCACAATGCCGGATAGCCGTGGTACAACGATTCCTGACAACACCAAAGACCTTCTTTGAGACGACCCGTGCGGCACGCTTCGGCGCAAGTGAAAACGCATGCGTCGTCTTTTTGCGCTGATCCTGACAGACGTGTTTTCGCGCCCTGGGCGAAAGCACCGGCGGGCGCCCTTCAACTTTCGTGCTTCAACCATGGGTAAAGACTTTATTCCTGACATCGCAAGGCTACTGTGTTATCTATACTTTTTCTTTATATTGTTGGTTGATTGGTTGAAGAAGGTATCCATGAAGCCTGAAACCCTTGTCCTGTAAGGCTTTCCGGGCTTGCCTCCCGTCAACCGTCCTGTCAACCAACCCTGCCTTTCGGGGAATGCGCGCTCTGCCGAGCCCTCGGACAGCCCCGAAACCCGGTTTTGCACGTTGGGTGAAGCGCGTAGGTTGAAGCGGCCAATAAAAAAAGCCCGGGCGATGCGCTTGCAAAACGCCGGACAGCTGTGGTACAAGGAACCCTGACAACTCCATAAGCCTTTTTTGAGACGACACATGTGGCACGCTTCGGCGTGCGTAAAGCTGATGACGGAACTCGCTTCGCCACCAGTGGAAACGCATGTGCCGTCTTTTTGTGCTTGTCAGGGGTGTCCTTGAAGAAAGGAGTGGTTTTCCCATGCCCCAAACGAAAGCCCAGCGGGTGCTGTTCGCCCTGCTGACGGTGCTGATCACCGTCCATGCCTATGTGTTCTACAGCCTGTATGTGGTGAACGGCAATGCGCTGATGACCGCCAACCAGGCGTCCTCCGTACTGGAGGCCATTGCCCGGCAGGGCGGCGTGATGCTCTGCGGACGGATGGCGCCCATCTGGGCGGTGGTGCTGGCAGAGTTCATCCTGGCTTATGCCCTGGAGCTGACGGTGGGCAGCCCGCTGTCCTTCCGCCTGGCCAGCCGGTGCTTCGATCCCCGGACGACCCACCCGGTGCTGTTTGAAACGGCCATCATCTCCGCCACGGTGGGCATCATGTGCCCCGCCATGAGCCTGATCGCCTCCGCGCTGTACTATCCGTACTACTTGGGCTTCCACCCGATCACGCTCCTGGCGGGCTGGATGAAGCTGATGTGCTTCAACTTTCCCTTCGCCTGGTTCACCCAGGTGTTCATGATTCAGCCACTGGTGCGCACGCTGTTCCGGGCGCTGATGGGCAGGCGGCTGGCCGCAGCCCCGGCGGAGCAGGGCTGATCCGCCTTACAGCAGCCGGGCCATGTAGTACTCGTCCACCAGGTGGCCGTCCACCAGCATGGCGTTCCTGCGGATACCCTCCACGGTGAAGCCCATCTTCTCATACAGTTGGCGGGCGGCCTCGTTGGGGCACTCCACCGTCACCTCCAGGCGGGTGACGCGGTTTGCCCTGGCCCATTGCTCCAGCTGGGTGAACAGCGCCGTGCCCACGCCCCGGCCCCGGTAGCCTTCCAGCACCCCTGTCACCACATAGGCGGTGTGGTGCACCCGGTTGTACTGCCCCCGCTCTGCCCGCAGGTACCCGACGATCACCCCGTCCTCCAGGGCGACGTCCAGGAAGTCCCCGCCGGGGATCACGTGCTGGCGGATGTCCTCCTCCAGCGCGGCCAGGCTGGTGCGCCGGGTGCGCTCGCCGGGCTCGTACATCATGAAGGACGTCTGCCCGTCAAGCAGGTTGAGGAACTGCCAGAGGGCTGGCGCGTCCTGAGGGAGAATGCTGCGGTATTCGATCATGAGGGGCACCTCTTTCATGCAAAATGGATACGATAACGCCCGGCCATATTCATCCCAATGGCCGGGCGCTTTCTGGATGCAGATGTTATTCCTGCTGCTTCTTTTCGCGGTACAGGGCGCGGAGCTTCTTGTAGGAGTCCAGGGAGTAATCCACCAGCGCCACCAGCGCCAGCACCACCGCCACCCACAACACCACCCGGTCCAGCGGCACGGGCAGATGGGTGAACTCGCTGTGCCAGAAGGACAGGATCAGCGCCAGAATGAAGCTGAACTGGGCCAGTTTGCCCCGGATGTTGGAATACACCACGATGTCATGGTGCAGCATATACACGCCGCCCACGATCATCACCAGCTCCTTGAGCATGACGATGGTGATGGCCTGCCAGGGGAACACGCCCTTCACGCCCTGGCAGATCAGGGCGGTCACCACCATCAGCTTGTCCGCCAGGGGATCCATCAGCTTGCCGAAGGCGGTGATTTGATGGTTCTTCCGGGCAAGATAGCCGTCCAGCAGGTCGGTCAGGCTGGCAATCACAAAGGTCAGCAGCGCCAGCTTGTCATGCCCGGCGGCAAACACCGCCACAAACACGGGGATCAGCGCAAGGCGCAGCATGGTCAATACATTGGGGGCGTTCCAGATATTTTCGGTATACTTCCGGATGGTCTTGCTCACGGTTTCAGCCCTTTCCACTGGCCAGGCCAGCCGCGCCCCTCATGGGCGCATACGTACCATAACATTCGCTGCCCGGCAGCATAAACCCTCTTTGCCGGACGGATTTTCCCCGTCAGCCCAGGTAGCTCGCCAGGGCCGAGAGCGCATCCGCGCTGACGTAGTCGCAGCCCTGGCGCATGTCCCGGGCCAGGGCCAGGTCATCCGGGGTGGGGGAGGCTTTCTTCTCCAGCGCACCGGCCACGCCGCTCATCAGCCTGCGGATGAGGACATTCCTTTCCGCCGGATTGTACGCCCCCCGCAGGTAGAACACCCGCAGGCTTGCCCGCATCTCCGGGGTAAAGGCCCGGGCGGCGTACTCGTCCCAGAGCTTCTCGTCCAGCGTGCGGCCCAGGCCCACCACCGCCAGCACCGTGCGCTTCTCCTTCAGGATGCGCCAGTGCCGCCTGAGAAATCCGCCGCCCTGGAGATTGCCTGCCATCAGCCAGGAGGCGAACACCACCGTATCCGCCGCCTGCATCTGCCCGGGACGAACCTCCCTCATAGGGACGGCCGTGCCGCCGGTGGCGGAGGCCAGCAGCAGGGCGTAGCGCCGGGTGGAGCCGCCGCGGCTGTGGTAGATGATCAGAGGAGCGCTCATGGTATCATCCTTTCACACCTGTATGATAGCACAGGATTGTCAACCCTGCATCAACGGACAAGGCTATTATACCATCATCATCGGAGAAAGGCGACGGCCTTTTGGCGGCTTTCAGACGGAAAATGGCGGTGTATGGCGGCAGAGACGGGAGGAATCCGCCATATGGGAAGCGAAATGATACAGGTCAAACGAATGAAGGATCCGGAGGAATGCATCATGAGAATTGACGGCCGCACCCCTGAGCAGGCGCGCCCTGTATCCATTCAGACCGACTTTGTCCGCACGGCGGACGGCTCCTGCCTGATCGCCACGGGCAACACCCGGGTGATCTGCACCGCCTCGGTGGAGGAGGGTGTGCCGCCCTTCCTGAGGGGCAAGGGCCAGGGCTGGGTCACGGCGGAATACGCCATGCTGCCCGCCTCCACCGGCACCCGCAAGAAGCGCGATGGCGTGAAGAAGGACGGCCGCAGCGTGGAGATTCAGCGGCTGATTGGCCGCAGCATCCGCCAGGCGGTGGACATGACCAAGCTGGGCGAGATCACCATCACCCTGGACTGCGACGTGCTGGAGGCCGACGGCGGCACCCGCACTGCGTCCATCACCGGGGCCATGGTGGCCCTGACCTGCGCCGTGGACAAGCTGATCAGGGCCGGGAAGATCCTGCAGTCGCCCATCATTCACCAGGTGGCAGCCGTCTCCTGCGGCGTGGTGGACGATACCCCCTGCCTGGACCTGTGCTACCAGGAGGACAGCCGCGCCCAGGTGGACATGAACCTGGTCATGAACGAGAAGGGCGAGTTCATCGAGCTGCAGGGCACCGGCGAGGGCCGCTCCTACACGGCGGAGGAATTGTCCACCCTGATCGCCTACGGCAAGGCGGGCATCGAGGGCCTGCTGCGTGCCCAGCGGGAAGCCCTGGGCGAGCGGGCGCGGCACATCGCACCCAAGCCGCCGCTGGTGGTGGCCTCCGGCAACGAGCACAAGCTGCGGGAGCTGCAGGCCATTTTCGGTGATTACTACACGGTGGTGTCCATGCAGGCGGCGGGGTTCCACGGCATGATTGACGAGAATGCCGATACCTTCGCGGGCAACGCGGCCATCAAGGCCGAGGCGGTATGCGCGGCCACGGGGCTGCCCACCCTGGCGGATGACAGCGGCCTGACGGTGGACATCCTGGACGGCGAGCCCGGGGTGCTGTCCGCCCGCTACGCCGGGAATCACGGGGATGACGAAGCCAACAACGCCCTGCTGCTTCGGCGCATGAAGGGCAAGGAGGTGCGCACGGCGGCCTTCGTGTGCGCCATTGCGCTGAAGATCCCCGGTAGGGACACGCTGATTGCCGAGGGCTCCTGCCCGGGCGTGATTCTGGAGCAGGAGCGCGGAAACGGCGGCTTCGGCTACGACCCGCTGTTCCTCTACGAGCCGCTGGGCAAGACCTTCGCCGAGCTGACGGAGGAGGAGAAGAACCAGGTCAGCCACCGGGCACGGGCCTGTGAGAAGATGCTGGCCATCATGAAGGAGCTGCACGACTGATGCGGGCGATTGTGCTGTCCGACAGCCACGGGGAGGACACGAACCTGCGCTGGATGCTGGAGCAGTGCTGGCGCATGGTGGGCCCGGTGGACGCCTACATCCACTGCGGCGACGGGGCCAGGGACTTCCAGCGGCTGGAGAACTTCATCCGCGCCCGGGACGGGCATGCGCTGCTCATCGGCGTGAAGGGCAACTGCGATTTCTTCGACGATGTGCCGGAGATCACGCAGATCACCCTGGGGGGCGTGAGGATCCTGGTGACCCACGGCCACCGCTTCCAGGTGAAGCGCACCTATGCCGCGCTGGACATGGAGGCAAAGCAGCGGGAATGCCGGGTGGCGCTGTTCGGGCATACGCATCAGCCGTGGGTTGAGCAGCGCCATGCCCTGCTGGTGAACCCCGGCAGCGCGGCGGACGACCATCTGGCCCTGCTGGAGATTGAGAACGGGAAGGTTCAGGCGCAGCTGATGGACTTCTGACAACAACGAGGTGATTGAGGATGCAAGGATTGGTTCGCGTGGCGGCGGCGGTGCCGCATCTGCACCTGGGGAATGTGAAGCGCAACGTGGAGGAGCATCTGGCGAAGCTGCGGGAGGCGGCGGAAAAGCACGCGTCCCTCACGGTATTCCCGGAGCTGTCGCTGACGGGGTACACCTGCGGCGATCTGTTCTTCCAGCAGACGCTGCTCCATGACGTGGAGCAGGGCCTGCAAGCCATCATCGAGCGCATGCCCGAGGGCATGGTGGCAGTGGTGGGCGCGCCCATCCGGGCGGAGGGCTGCCTGTACAACTGTGCGCTGGTGCTGACCCGGGACGGCATACAGGGCGTGATTCCCAAAACCTATCTGCCCAACAACAATGAGTTCTATGAGAAGCGCTGGTTCCACAGCCCCGCGCCGCAGCAGAGCCGCTTTGCCACGCTGTGCGGTCAGGAGTGGCTGCTGTCCGCCACCCCGGTGGTGCTGGAAAGCACCGATGGCGTGAGCATCGGGGTGGAATTGTGCGAGGACCTCTGGTCGCCCCTGCCGCCCAGCACTTTGCTGGCCATCGGCGGCGCGGAGATCATCGTGAACCTGTCCGCGTCCAATGAGCTGATCGCCAAGCGGGAGTACCGGCAGGACCTCATCCGCCAGCAGTCCGCCCGATGCCTGTGCGGGTATGTGTATGTGTCCGCCGGGAACGGGGAATCCACCAGCGATCTGGTGTTCTCCGGGCACAGCATGATCAGCTGCTGCGGCTCCACCCTGCGGGAGAACAGCGGCTACATTGACGATGATTACCTCATCACCGCGGATATCGACGTGGAGCGCATCCGGGCCGACCGCATGAAGCAGCAGAGCTTCGGTGACTGCGCGGCAAGGCTGGCCGTCAAGACCAACGGCGAGCTGCTGGAGGAAAGCCTTCTGCTGCCCGACAGCGTGGCCCCCGACTACCGCGTACCCAAGCACCCCTTCATCCCCTCGGACAAGACCGCCCGCCAGGCCCGCTGCAGCCAGATCTTCGATATGCAGGCCCATGCCCTGGCCCGGCGCATGGCCATCACGGGCAACAAGGTGGTGGTGGGTATCTCCGGCGGGCTGGATTCCACGCTGGCCCTGCTGGCGGCCTGCAAGGCGGTCGATCTGCTGGGCCTGCCCCGGACGAACATCCTGGGCGTGACCATGCCCTGCTTTGGCACCACGGACTGGACGTACCAGTCCGCGCTGGAGCTGATGCGCACCCTGGGTGTTACGCAGATGGAGGTGCCCATCCACGAGGCGGTGCGGCTGCACTTCCGTGACATCGGCCATGACGAGCATGACCACTCCGTCACCTACGAGAATGCCCAGGCCCGGGAGCGCACCCAGGTGCTGATGGATCTGGCCAACCGCTTCGGGGGCATCGTGCTGGGCACCGGCGACCTGAGCGAAATCGCCCTGGGCTGGTGCACCTACAACGCTGACCACATGAGCATGTACGGCGTGAACAGCGGCGTGCCCAAGACCCTGGTGCGCTGGGTCATCCAGATCGCCAGCGAGCGGGAGGAGTTCGAGGCGAGCAGGGCGGTGCTCCAGCGCATCCTGGACACCCCCATCAGCCCCGAGCTGCTTCCCCCGGACGAGAAGGGCAACATCGCCCAGCAGACCGAGGATCTGGTGGGCCCCTATGCCCTGCACGACTTCTTCCTGTACTACGCGGTGCGCTTCGGCTACCGGCCCCGGAAGGTGTATGAGCTGTGCTGCATGGCCTTCGCGGAGGACTTTGACCGGGCCACCATCCTCAAGTGGCTGAAGAACTTCTACCGCCGCTTCTTCACCCAGCAGTTCAAGCGCAACTGCATGCCTGACGGCGTGAAGATCGGTTCCATTGCCCTCAGCCCCCGGGGCGACTGGCGCATGCCTTCGGACGCCCAGTCCGCCGCGTGGCTCAGGGAGTGCGAGGAGATCACCATCTGATATGAAGAATATGAAGGAGGTTTTTCCCATGGACAAGAAGGTTTACGAGCTGATTGACTCCTACCGGGACGAATTTGTGGCGGATCTGCGCCGTTGGATCCAGGTGCCCTCGGTGAAGGGTGAGGCTGCCCCCGGCGCGCCCTTCGGCACGGAGGTGCGGCGGATGCTGGATCTGGCCATGGCCGACGGCCAGCGCTTGGGCTTTCCCGCCCGGAACTTTGACGGCTATGCCTGCGACATGACCCTGGGCGATGCGCCGGAGACCATCGCGGTGCTGGGCCATCTGGACGTGGTGCCTGCGGGCGACGGCTGGCAGGTGGATCCCTTCGGCGCGGTGGTGGCGGACGGCAAGGTGTACGGCCGCGGCACCAGCGACGACAAGGGCCCCTCCCTGTGCGCGCTGTACGCCATGCGGGCCATTAAGGAAGCGGGCGTGCCGCTGAAGAAGTCCGTCCGGCTGATCCTGGGCTGCGACGAGGAGTCCGGCTGGGAGGACATGGCCTGGTACGCCACCCATGCCGATATGCCCGACGTGGGCTTCTCCCCGGACGCGTCCTTCCCGCTGATCAACACCGAGAAGGGCATGGTGCACCTGTACCTGCACGCGCCTGTGGCGAAGGATGGTCTGCAGGTGAAGCAGCTGTGGGCCGGCGAGCGGGTGAACGTGATTCCCGGCGAGTGCAAGGCCCTGCTGGAGGGCGGCGCTGACGTGGCTGCGCAGGTGGCCGCCTACGCGGCAAGGACCGGACTGCCCTACACGGCGGAAGTGACCGCCGAGGGCGTTTGGGTCACGGCGGAGGGCATCCCCGGGCATTCCGCGTATCCCGCCGGGCGGCGCAACGCCATCGGCATGATGCTCTTGCTGCTCAAGGAGCTGGGCGCGCAGGGGGCCTTCCGCACCCTGGCGGACAAGGTGGGCATGGAGAGCAATGGTGCGTCCCTGGGCTGCGCGTACAGCGACGATGTGTCCGGCAGCCTGACCTGCAACATGGGCATCCTGCACCTGGACGGCGATCAGCTCATCACCACCCTGGATATGCGCGTGCCCATCACTGCCGACCTGGAGGCCATCAAGAATGCCGCGCTGGCCAGCCTGCCGGAGTTCATTGCCGATGAGGCGGAGGTGAAGGCTCCCCATCACGTGCCTGCGGACAGCGAGCTGGTGACCAGCCTGCTGGCGGCCTACGAGGACGAGACCGGCGACAAGGCCGAGCCGCAGTACACCGGCGGCGGTACCTACGCCAAGGTGCTCAAGCAGGGCGTGGCCTTCGGTGCAGCCTTCCCGGACGACGAGGATCTGGCCCACCAGGCGGGCGAGTACGTGTACATCGACAAGATGCTGAAGGCCACGAAAATCTTCGCCAACGCGCTGGTGCGGCTGGCAGGCGTAAACGCCCAATAAACAAGGATCGCGGCAGCGAAAACGGGTCAAGGGGTGAAACCCCTTGCGCGGGTGCAGGGGCGGCGTTAGCCCCTGCGCAGGTCTGGGCGGCAGCCCAGCGTCCCCTTCAGTCAAGTGAGTTTCCAAGCAGGCGCCGAAGGCCGCCCGCGTTGGAAACGGCAGGTTCGCGCAACTGCATCGCAGCGACCACGTCACCTCACACGGCCACGCAGGGCAGCGACCTCATCCGACCTCGCTGCGCTCGGCCACCTTCCCCAGAGGGGAAGGCTGTGCTGGGCCGCAGTGCGCGGGGGAAGCGGCAGGGGCGGCCATGGCCAGGAACGCGACCTCATCCGACCTCGCTGCGCTCGGCCACCTTCCCCAGAGGGGAAGGCTGTGTGCTGTGCTACAGTCCGCCGCGGAAATGGCTCCCTGAGCCAACACCACATGCACAGCGGCAGCGGAAACCGGTCAAGGGGTGATGCCCCTTGCGCGGATAGCTTCGAATGGGAATGATTGGAAGTCGCGACTGCTCTTTATTATATAGTATAAGAGCAGACAAGCGTATGTCATCCGGGAAGAAGGGGAAAGGCTGCAACACAGCTGTCTTTCCCCCCTCCTACCGGACAACATGACCCCCTTCCCCCAAAAAAAGAAGGGGCATCCTCATCCGTCACGGCCTGCAGCGCGGAACCGGCAGCCTGGCGCAACAACCCGGCAACGCGGCAACCCCGCTCCCCGCGAACGGCTCCCATCAGGGCGCAGACGGCATTTGCCTGCCGAATGCGCCCTTTTTCGTGCGGATTTCCCTGTCCACGCCCTTCCTTTTCGCCGCAAAGTATGGTACAATAAACAGGTACGCGGTTTTTCCACGACCACTGAGATAGGAGTATCCCTGCATGATCACAGTCAGCAATGTTTCCCTGACCTTCGGCGGTCAGAAGCTCTTTTCCGGCGCAGATCTGAAGTTCCTGCCCGGCAACTGCTACGGCATCATCGGCGCCAACGGCGCGGGCAAGTCCACCTTCCTGCGCATCCTCTCCGGCGAGCTGGAGCCCACCACCGGCTCCGTCACCTACCCGGAGAACCAGCGCATGTCCACCCTGAAGCAGGATCAGTTCAAGTACGACGCCTTCCCCGTGATGGATACGGTCATCATGGGCAACCAGCGGCTGTACGACATCATGAAGGAGAAGGACGCGCTCTACGCCAAGCCTGATTTCTCCGAGGCCGACGGCGAGAAGGCCGCCGAGCTGGAGGGCGAATTCGCCGAGATGGACGGCTGGAACGCCGAGTCCGACGCCGCAACGCTCCTCACCGGCCTGGGCCTGCCCGCGGAAATGCACTATATGCAGATGGGCGACATGAAGGCCGGCGACAAGTTCAAGGTGCTGCTGGCCCAGGCGCTGTTCGGCCACCCGGATATCCTGCTGCTGGACGAGCCCACCAACAACCTGGACAACCGCTCCGTGGCCTGGCTGGAGGACTTCCTGATGGAGTTCCCCGGCACGCTGATCGTGGTCAGCCATGACCGCTGGTTCCTGAACAACATCTGCACCCACATTGTGGATATCGACTACAGCCAGGTCAAGATGTACGTGGGCAACTACGACTTCTGGTATGAGTCCTCCAAGCTGATGCAGTCCATCATGAAGGACCAGAAGAAGCGCCGGGACGACAAGATCCGCGAGCTGCAGAACTTCATCCAGCGCTTTTCCGCCAACAAGTCCAAGGCCAAGCAGGCCACCAGCCGCAGAAAGCTGCTGGATCAGCTGACCATCGAGCAGATGCCCGCCTCCTCCCGCCGCTACCCCTGGGTCAACTTCCAGCCTGACCGGGAGGCCGGCAAGGACATCCTCACCGTCAGCGGCATCAATTACAGCCAGGACGGCGTGCAGCTGCTCAAGGACGTGTCCTTCCTGGTGACCAAGGGTCAGAAGATCGCCATCGTGGGCAGCAACGAGCAGGCGCAGACCGCGCTGTTCCGCATCCTGGCCGAGGAGATCGAGCCGGACAGCGGCAGCATCAAGTACGGCGTGACCATCTCCACCAGCTACTTCCCCAAGGACAACGGCCCCTACTTCGACGGCTGCGACAAGAACATGCTGGAGTGGTTCGCCCAGTACTGCCCGCCCACCATGCTGGAGAGCGACATGCGTGACCTGCTGGGCCGCATGCTCTTCCGGGGCGATGATGTGTACAAGCAGGTGTCCGTGCTCTCCGGCGGCGAGAAGGTGCGCTGCATGCTCTCCCGCATGATGCTCTCCGGCGCGAACTTCATCATGCTGGATCAGCCCACCAACCACCTGGATCTGGAGTCCATCACCGCGGTGAACAACGCGCTGATCAACTTCCCGGGCAATGTGATCTTCACCAGCCAGGACCACCAGTTTGTGTCCACCATCGCCGACAGGATCATCGAGATCCTGCCCGACGGCACGATTGCAGACTACCTGTGCAACTACGAGGAATACCTGGAGAAGATCAAGGGATAAACAAGGGAACGCGAAGCGAAAAAGGGTCAAGGGGCGATGCCCCTTGCGCGGGTGCAGGGGCGGCGTTAGCCCCTGCGCAGGGATGTCGCGGCAGCCCAGCGTCCCCCTTCAGCCAAGAGAGTTTCCGAGCAGGCGCCGAAGGCCGCCCGCGTTGGAAACGGCAGATTCGTGCAACTGCATCGCAGCGACCTCATCCGACCTCGCTTGCTCTCGGCCACCTTCCCCAGAGGGGAAGGCTGCGAAGAACGTGCGCCCGCACATTTCCACCCATCAAACAAGGGCTGTCCCCATGGCATGTAACTGCCGGGGACAGCCCTTTTCTGTTGTGCCAAATATCACATGTCCTGCTTCGCGCCGCGCCCAAGGGGAATCTTCTGCATCCAGCCGATGATCTGCCCGGAGAGAACCACCGTCAGCAGCGACCAGCCCAGCTTCCGCAGGGGGATGTAGCTGACGGACAGCGTCAGCACAATCAGGTCGGAGAGCAGATAAATCCACTGAATGTCCAGCTTCGTCCGCCGGGCCAGCGCCATGGCCAGGGCATCGTCCCCGCCGGGCGCGCCGCCAACCCGCACGCACAGCCCCGCGCCCACGCCCACGAACACCGCGCCGAATACCGCCGATGCCAGCGGGGAAGCAATGATCCATGGGAACAGCGGCGCAAAGGGCTCCAACAGTGCATAGCTGATACTGAATCCGCCGCCCGCCAGGATGGAGTACCACAGGAAGTCCCGCCCCAGGGTCTTCCACCCGAACAGGTAGCACAGAGCGTTGAGGATGGCGCTGCTGATGGCCGGGGACAGGTGCAGCCAGTGCTCCAGCAGCAGGGTCATGCCCAGCACGCCGCCCTCCGTCACATCGGCAAAGGCGTGAATGTTGCATACGCCCATGGCCTGGATTGCGCTGCCCGCCAGCGCCAGCAGACATTTGGATACCTTGAGCCGAGGAAACAAAATAACAAGTCCTTTCTTGGCGTTGTCCTTCCATGGTAGCCGATCCCTGCGGATTTGTCAAGGCGAAGCAGGTTTTTCCAGCGGTGGGATGGGCATCATGAGAGAGGGGAGGAGCCCTTGATATCAGGAAATGAAAAGCGAACATGCTGCGAAAAAGGTAAATGTACGGCTTTTTCCCCCTGATGCAGCAGGTTTGCGGCGGAAGCATCAGGCTTGCATAGGGGCAAAATGGTCGAAAACCTGCCAAATTCAAACAAGACTGGAAAACGTTCGCTTTTTTTTCGCAAAATCCCTTCTCAGATTGCAGGAAATGTTGTATAATAACCAATGGTAAAATCCAAGGGGAATGAGGTAGATGGCGTGACTGATTTTGTGAGCACCTGGAGCGATGAGTCTTTCCTGACCTATCCGGTCGGCCCCCTGGGGCTGATCTCCATGCGCGGCACTGAGGAAATGGGCAGCAAGGTGAACCAGTGGCTGCTCAAGTGGCGCGAGCGCAACGAAGAAACCCTCCCCGGCGACATGTGCACCACCCCCGGCATGGGCCGCGAAGATTTCATGGTGCGCACAATCTGCCCCCGCTTCGGCAACGGCGAAGGCAAGGGCCTGATCAAGGACAGCGTCCGTGGCCTGGATCTTTACATCCTGTGCGACGTGGGCGCCTACAACTGCACCTACGATATGTATGGCCAGAAGGTGCCCATGAGCCCCGATGACCATTTCATGGACCTGAAGCGCACCATTGCCGCGGTCGGCGGCAAGGCCAAGCGCATTACCGTCATCATGCCCATGCTCTACGGCGGACGGCAGCACCGCCGCTCCTCCCGGGAGAGCCTGGACTGCGCCATGGGCCTGCAGGAGCTGGTGCGCATGGGCGTGAGCAACATCATCACCTTCGACGCCCATGACCCCCGCGTGCAGAACGCCATCCCTGAGGGCGGCTTCGAGTCCGTGATGCCCTCCTACCAGATCCTCAAGGCGCTGCTGAACCGGGACAAGAACCTGCAAATCGACAAGGACCACCTGATGATCGTCTCCCCCGACGAGGGCGCCATCGACCGCAACATCTTCTACGCCTCCGTGCTGGGGCTGGATATGGGCATGTTCTACAAGCGGCGGGACTATACCCGCGTGGTCAACGGCCGCAACCCCATCGTCGCCCACGAGTACATGGGCAACTCCATGGAGGGCAAGGACGTGTTCGTCGCCGACGACATCCTCTCCTCCGGCGAGTCCATCATCGACGTGGCCCGGGAGCTGAAGAAGCGCAAGGCCAACCGCATCTTTGCCGCGGCCACCTTCTCCCTGTTCACCAACGGCCTGGACCTGTACAACAAGGCCTATGAGGAGGGCCTGATCGACCGGGTCATCTCCACCAATCTGACCTACTGCACCCCCGAGCTGAAGGCCGCGCCCTGGTTCATTCAGGCGGATATGAGCAAGTTCATCTCCTATATCATCGCCACCCTGAACCACGACCGCTCCCTGAGCAAGCTCCTGAGCCCCTCCGACCGTATCCGCAACCTGCTCAAGCGCTACAACCAGGAGCAGATGGATTCCGGCATCAGGCTGGTGTAACAGGCATGGAGAAGCAGATCATACGCGCCGCTCGCAAGGGCGACGCGTTATCCTTGGCAGGGGTTAAAAGCCGCTATGTGCGTGCGCTGTACCGAGGGTACCTGCCGGTGGATTTCCTCAAGCAGCTGCATGAAACCTACTACCTGGATCAGGTCATGGGCTGGCTGGAGGACAGCTGGCAGGTGGATGTGCTGGAGACGGACGGCCAAGTGACCGGCTGCGTTGTCTACGGCGCGGATGCTGAGGAAGAAGGCTGCGGGCTGATCCTGGAGGCGGCTATCCTGCCTGAAAGAGGCGGCATGGACAAGGATGTGCTGATGAATGCCGTCATGGGCAAGCTGAAGGGGCAGTACGCCCGGGTGCACGTGTGGACCATGCGGGACAACCTACGTGTCCGGTTCTTGTTCGACCGCTTCGGCTTCCGGCGTGACGGCGCCCAGCGCACCGTCACCGTGGAGGGGCAGACCATGGATGTGATCCGCCTGACCTGGATTGCGGCGGAAGCTGAGACGGATGCAGCGGATGAATAAACCTGTTGGCAGAGGCATGCTGTCCCTGCCATTTGTCTGTACATTGACTTTGGCTGATGAAAGCAGGGCAGATGATGCGCAGGCGCTCCTTTTCTAACGATGTGACGATATTCCTTGCGTATATGCACAGGTATGTGTTCATCTTCCTGGCCATTCTGCTGCCGGGAATGAAGGATGGCCTGACAGGGATAGGCGCAGGTCTTCTGCTGTATGCCGTCTACAGCCTGGCCGGATACCTGCTGCGCTGGAAGCATATCTGCTGTTCCTATCAGAACGCCTGTCATCAGAAGATGACCCCCAACCATGTTGACTGGAGCAGGATCAAAAAGAGAGATGCATACGGGATACCTGCCATTTTCGGACTCCTGGGCATAGCTTTGATGCTGATAAACAAGTACGGTCAATGAATCATGCACAAATCAAAGGGGTTGTGATTGAATGTGTTTCCATTCTTTCACAACCCCTTTTTCGTATACGGATGAACCAGCCGCGCAGACCCGTGCCCTGCGGTCCGGCTTACGCGCAGGCCGCAGGGAATCGTCGGGGCTTACTTCAGCATGCTCTCCTCCCAGCAGTCGTAGGGCTTCAGGCCCAGCAGCTGCGCCACGGTGGGAGCCACGTTGGCCAGGCCGAAGCCCGTGCCTTCCTTCAGCTCGTGCCGCGCGTCCTTGTCGTAAACGATGAAGGGCACGGGGTTCAGGCTGTGGGCCGTGCGGGGCGCAATGCCGCCCTTCTTGGTCTTCTCCAGCATCTGATCAGCGTTGCCGTGGTCGGCGGTCACCAGCAGGATCGCACCGGCCTCGTCGCAGGCCTTCTTGATCCGGGCCAGGCACAGATCCACGGTTTCCACCGCGATCTCCGTGGCCAGGCAGTTGCCGGTGTGGCCAACCATGTCGCCATTGGGGAAGTTGCAGCGGATGAAGCCGTACTCGCCCTTCTCCAGCGCGGCGATCACCAGGTCGGTGACCTCGGTGGCCTTCATCCAGGGGCACTCGTCAAAGGAGCGCACATCGCTGGGCACCTCGGCGTAGTCCTCCAGCTCCTCGCTGACCTTGCCGGAGCGGTTGCCGTTCCAGAAATAGGTCACGTGGCCATACTTCTGAGTCTCGCTGCAGGCGTACTCCTTGATGCCGGCTTCCACCAGCAGCTCGGTGAGGGTGTGGGTGATCTTCGGGGGATTCACCAGGTAGTGATGGGGGATGTTCAGGTCGCCGTCATACTGCAGCATGCCGGCGTACTTCACCTGAGGCACCACGCCCCGGTCGAACTTGTCGAAGGACGCGTCGCCGTCGAAGGCCATCGAGATCTCCTGGGCGCGGTCGCCGCGGAAGTTGTACAGGATCACGCTGTCGCCGTCAGCCATCTTGCCTACGGGCTGGCCGTTCTCCGCAATGACGAAGGCGGGCAGATCCTGGTCGATGACGCCCAGCTCGGCGCGGTAGGTCTCAACGGCTTCCTTCGCGGAGGCGAACTGACGGCCCTCGCCGTGGACATGCACGTCCCAGCCCGCCTTGACCATGGCCCAGTTGGCCTGGTAGCGGTCCATGGTGATCTGCATGCGGCCGCCGCCGGAAGCGATCCGGCCGTCGAAGGACGCGTCGTTCAGCGCAGCCAGGGCATCCTCCAGCATCTGCACATAGTCCAAGGCGGAGGTGGCAGGCACGTCGCGGCCATCCAGCAGAATGTGGCAGCGCACGCGCTTGATGCCCTCAGCCTTGGCCTGCTTGAGCATGGCCAGCAGATGGTTGATGTTGGAATGCACGTTGCCGTCGGACAAAAGGCCGATGAAGTGCATCGTGCCCTCGCTGGCCTTCACCCCGGCCACCAGATCCTGCCACGCCTCGGAGGCGTACACGCTGCCGGACTCGATGGACTCGTTCACCAGCTTCGCGCCCTGGGAGTAGATCTGGCCGCAGCCCAGCGCGTTGTGGCCGACCTCGCTGTTGCCCATGTCATCGTCGGAGGGCAGACCGACGGCGGAGCCGTGGGCCTTGATGACCTGGAAGGGGCAGGACGCCTTCAGCTCGTCCAGGGTGGGGGTGGTGGCCTTCATGACCATATTGCCAAGCTCGACGGGGGACTCGCCCACGCCGTCCATGACGACCAGAACAACGGGCTTCTTATCCATAGAAACAAGCAACCTCCTGTCAATATCATCAGCAAGCGGCACAAAGCCGCAAACCTTTACAAGATAAGGATAGAACAAAACCGCCCGAATGTCAATGATCCGGGCGGTCTGCGTGTCAAAAAAGTGTCAGGGCCACTTTTTTGAGCGTTGCACTCGCGCACTGGTTGTGCTGCAGCAGCCCTCCCGGCCCTTTGCTCGTGTAGGGAAGCGATGTTGCAGGCAAAAATCGCAGGGAAGCCGCCGCACAGGGGCTTTGCCCCGTTTAGACGCCCCGATGGGGCTCGCCGATTTTCGATTGCCAGTCAGCCGACAGCCATTGACTGAAACATGTGCAGACCGTTTTAATGGCTTGACCGCTCGAATGTCAATGATCCGGGCGGTCTGCGTGTCAAAAAAGTGTCAGGCTGCGGGCGGGACGGGCCCTCATTCCTCCTGCGGCTGATCCTCGGCGGCCTTGATTTCCGCCAGCACATCCGCCAGGGGCACGAAGTCCTCCGGCTGCTCGGCCTGAGGGTCGGGGACGGGCTCCGCCGCAGGCGCGGGCTCCGGGGCGGGGGTCACGTCCGCGAAGGACAGCTGCTGCTCCTTCCGGGCGGGCCTGGGCTCCTTGGGCTTGGGCGGGGCCGTCAGCTCGCCGGGGAGGTGGACGGTCTTCTTCCGGCCAAGTTTCTCCCGGATGAAGGCCATGCTGTCCTCATAGGTGAAGGGCGTGCAGGGCAGAGCCAGCCGCATCCACCAGGCGGGGGCGTAGAACAGGATCAGCGTCTTTTCCGGCCACAGCTGCACCCGGGCCACGTCCTTCCAGGCCAGATCCTGCTGGCTCAGCAGCACGGTGGGCACCTCGTCGGCAGGATCCACCTCCTGCATCAGCCGGGGAGAGCGCAGGCGCAGCGCCAGCTTCATGGGTGTGGGATTGGGCAGGTAGCAGCTGACGTGCACGCCCTTGCTGTCCACCACGCAGTCCAGCCAGTCCTCCCCCTGGAGGATGAAGACCAGCAGCACCGCCGCCGTCACCGTCACCAGCAGCAGCGCCAGGGCCTGGGGCAGGCCGCTGCGCAGGAGCATTTCGATGCCCTCCGCACCGCCAATGAGGCCCTCCAGCAGCAGCGTCAGCAGCAGCGCTACCGCCGCCACCGGCAAAAGAATGCGCATCACCGCGTTCCAGCACATCCAGTCCCGCACGGGGGCGTGCTCCACGCACCAGGCCACCCGGGCGGAGGATCGGGCCAGCTTCGCGCCGCAATGGGCGCAGGTGTCGCCAACGGGCACGTCCCGCCCGCATTTCTTGCAGTAGTATGTCATCGGCATGGGTGTTCCTCCTCGTGAGGACTATTGTAGCACGGATTGCCGGGGGTGGCAAACCTTTTGTCCCTGTGGAGGCACATCCTCTGTAGTATTACACAATATGTATTATATTATTTATTTTGGAGATACTCTGCCCCCAATACAAGGCTTTGGATTGGTTACTCTTTTCAGGTTTGAGCCGCTTTTTACCCCTGGCTGCATTGAACGAGGATCAGTGCCAACAATTTTTTCAATTTCTTTCATTCTTTTTGTATCATTGTTAATCACAGCCAATTCATACTCCCAGGAATAAGTTTTTATGATTATTCTTTTCTTTTCTCTTTCTTTTCTTCTCTCTTCTTCCTTTTTGGCAATAGCCTGTTTTCGGCGTTTTGCACGTTCACTTTTTGCAGAATGCTTAGCAGCCCGTATCTCACAGTTCTTTGTTTTGATTCTCCTAAGAGTGTCATTGACATCCGATATAATGTAGTCTTGACATGCTCTGAGATTATCGAAATGAACAATAACAATCTTTTTAGCATCAACATAGAGATTGTGTGGTGTAGCAATAATACATAAGGTATTTCCAGGATTATTGACCCAACAAGGAACGGCATTATAGGATGTACTGTCTACCTGCGACAGAATCAATAAATAGTCAGGATGATGTTTCTCTATTTTCTTCTGACTCTTATGCATATTTGATGATGTATCCCAAATTGCAATGGATCCAAGAGAAATATTTCCATCCATAAGGAACGGCCTCCTATTCGTATGTCAAATTTAATTGTATTATAGCATACACCGTCATCCTTTTCAAAATGAATCGTTCTCTGCGTCCTACCTGCCCCACGGAATGGACGCCGCCGTGGGCAATGACGAGCAGAACCTGCGCTTGCGCAACGGGTATGCTTTCCCCCTGCGCATCGAGGCCTTCTCCGTGGGGGACGGCGCGCTGACGGTGTGCGTCTACGCCGGGGAATAACCCCGCACAGGGCGTTCCGGCAAGGAAAAGGCCGGATTCTCCATGTCTAAATTTTTGTGAAAAAATTATCGTTAAATTTGTGACAAAATCATTGACAACGTTTCCGGCATCTGCTACACTGTTCCGGGATTGAGGAGGGACGCCTCCGGAAATCCTTATGATGATACAAGGATTCAGCAGCCACGACGACACGAAAAGGAGAGAGCGACATGGCGAAGGAATACCCCATCGTGGACAGTGTGGAGAGCTTTGAGAAGGCTCTGAAGCAGGTGCGCGAGGCTCAGAAGAAATTTGCGTCCTACACCCAGGAGCAGGTGGATAAAATCTTCCAGGCGGCGGCGCTGGCGGCCAACCGCGCCCGCATTCCGCTGGCCAAGATGGCCGTGGCCGAGACCGGCATGGGCGTGGTGGAGGACAAGGTCATCAAGAACCACTACGCCGCCGAATATATCTACAACGCCTACAAGAATACCAAAACCTGCGGCGTGATTGAGGAGAGCGACAGCTTCGGCATGATGAAGGTGGCCGAGCCCATCGGCGTGGTGGCGGCGGTCATCCCCACCACCAACCCCACCTCCACCGCCATCTTCAAGACCCTGATCGCCCTCAAGACCCGCAACGGCATTATCATTTCTCCCCATCCCCGGGCGAAGAAGTCCACCATCGAGGCGGCGAAGATCGTCCTGGAGGCTGCGGTGGCTGCCGGTGCGCCCGAGGGCATTATCGCCTGGGTGGATGTGCCCAGCCTGGAGCTGACCAACATGGCCATGAAGGAAGCCGACATTATCCTGGCCACCGG
>JAXEEE010000142.1:0-38501 GCA_034104265.1 Eubacteriales bacterium
CCCCGGGAATCGCTCCCGGGGCGTTTTTTATGCAGTCGTTCCGTCGCTCTTCTCCGGGAAGTGCGCCAGGAAGTCCTCCGTCCGGTACCAGTACTTCCGGCCCCAATGTTCGTAGTCCCATTCATCCATGTAGCCGTTGCACTCATAGTCAATGTAGTACAGCCGCCCCTGGTGGAAGATGAAGTTCGTGGGGAAATAGTCAATGTTCAGCCCGGCGGGGTACAGCAGATCGCACATGGCCTGCAGCTGCTGACGGGCCTCGGCAGGCACCTCGTCCCGGAGAATCAGCCGATCCATGGTCTCCCCCGGGATGTATGCTTTCAGCAGCCGCTCCTGCGCATGATCCACATCCAGCAGCTTCGGCATGGTCAGCCCCAGTGCGGTCAACCGCTGGTAGTCACAGCACTCGGAGGCCAGCTTGTCTCCGAAGGTATAGTAGGCGCAGGGCTCATGGTGAATCTGCTTGACAACATACAGGCCGCTTTCGTCCTCCGCCAGGTAGGAATAGCCGCCCTTTCCCTTGCCCAGCAGGCGAAGAATATGAAACTCGCGGCCATTGACGGTGATGGTATCCATCGGATGCTCCTCCCTCCGCCCAGTTGCCTGGCGGATCAAATCGTCCGCTCGCTCAGCAGGCGGAATTCCGGCTCTGCCACATAGGACGCATAGGTCACACGGCCGTCAAAGGCCATCGCCTTTTTAAAGCAGAAGCGCTGCGCAGGGCCGGTGATCAGGTTCATTACCTCATCCAGCGGCACCCACTTCACCTCCAGGGACTCGTCGGAGGCTGTCAGCGTCCCACCCTCATATGTGCATAGGTATTCCAGCATGACCTTGGTGGATACCTCCGTCACACCGTCCCGGGCCAGATGCATGCCCACATTGGCATACACGCCCACCAGGCGATCACCCGTGCATGCACGCCGCTTTCCTCCATGATCTCCCGGAGAACGCCGGACACCACGTCCTCTCCCACCTCAACTTGACCGCCGGTGCAGTCCCAGCCCCGGTGGGGCGTGCGGATCAGCAGCATATTCCCCTTGCCGTCCAGCACGTATCCCGCAGCAGCCACAATGTGCGTGGGCCATGCCATGGCCGTCACGCCTTCCTCAGCGTCTTGCCGCAGCGTGGACAGAAGACGAAGTCCGGCTCCACGGGCGTGCCGCAGTAGGGGCAGTAGGCAGTGGGCTGCGGGGGCTGGGTTTCCTCCCCGGCGCCGAAGCGCTCGTTCAGCGGATCGGGCTCCTCCTGCCCGTCCACCACGTCCACCACGGACATGCGCTTGTCGGCGGTGGCGTTGTAGAAGCCCTCGCCCGCGTTGATCAGCGCAATCACGATAGAGGCCACCCCGAAAAATGCCATAAAGCCGGCACCATGCTGACCGCGCCGTTCATCATGGATTTGCCCCGCCCGGGCTTGATGCTCTTATACTGTCGGCCTGCTTGTGTCATTGCGCATCCACCCAGCCTGTATAGGCATAGCCAGGGGAGAAGGTGACCTCCCGCGGCTGGCAATAGGCCACCTCCGCTTCACCCGTCAGGCGGCGGATCAGCCCTCCGTGAATCACCAGGGCGATACGCGACCACCCTTGCCCATGATAATGGCGAAGCACCGGATCCATCCGGCGGACGATGCTGTCGATTTCCTCCCAGTCCCGGGTTTCGCCGCTTGGATAATGTCCCTTGCAGGCAAGAAAATCCTGCCACAGCCGTTGCACATCCTCCCTGGTGCGGATGCGGAAGGTCTTGTCAGGTAGCCATTCGTGAAGGGCGGCTTCCACGGCCAGGGGCAAGCCCGTCCGTCGCGAAATGATTGCAGCAGTTTGCATGGCGCGGGTGTAGGGTGATGTGAGGATCAGTTCACATCCCGTCAGCAGCGGCGAATGCGCCGCCTCCTCCGCCTGCCGTATCCCCTCCGGCGACAAGGGCGCGAAATCCCGCCCATGCCCAACAAAGCCCAGCTCCTCCGCCTGTGCCGGATCCGGTTCGCCGTGACGGATCAGAATCAGCTGCATATGCCATTTTCCTTGTCACACAAGCATACCATAACTTCTCCCGCCGTGCAACCCTTGCGCCGCCGGAAAGGATGCTGTATACTCTTTATCAGAAAGGATGATGCAGCCATGCGCAAGACCATCGGCATTCTGGCCCATGTGGATGCAGGCAAGACCACCCTGTCCGAGCAGGTGCTCTACCGCGCCCGGGCTATCCGAACCCTGGGGCGGGTGGATCATCAGGATACCTTCCTGGACACGGATCCCATGGAGCGGCAGCGGGGCATCACGATCTTCTCCGGCCAGGCCTGCTTCGAGCTGGCGGGCGATACCGTCTACTGGCTGGATACGCCGGGGCATGTGGACTTCTCCACGGAGATGGAGCGGGCCCTGTCGGTGATGGACTACGCGGTACTGGTGGTCAGCTGCGCCGAGGGCGTGCAGAGTCACACCGAGACGGTCTGGCGGCTGCTGGAGAGCTACGGTGTGCCCGTGCTGATCTTCCTGAACAAGATTGACCGCACCGGTGCGGATCAGGAGGCAGTCATCGGGCAGATGCGCCGCCGCCTCTCCCCGGACGTCATTGACCTGCGTTCCCTGCAGCAGACCGGCGGTATGGATGAGCCTCTGCAGGAGGCTGTTGCCGAGCGGGACGAAGCGCTGCTGGAACGGCTGTTCACCCAGGGCTATGACGCAGCCATGTGGATGAATGCGCTGGTACGGCTGGTACGGGAGCGGAAGTGCTTCCCTGTTATGGCCGGGGCGGCGTTGTCCGGGCAGGGCGTGGACAGCTTCCTGACCCTGCTCAGCCGCCTTACCCCCACTGATATGGACAGCCTCAACCAGCTGCCACTCGCCGCCCGGTGCTACCGCGTTCGTCACGAACCCGGCGGCGGACGGCTGTGCTTCCTCAAGCTGCTGACGGGCACCCTCCGCGTCAAGGACGAGCTTCCCGGCGGGCAGAAGGTCAACGAGCTGCGCATATATCACGGAAGCCGCTGCCGCAGCGTGGATCAGGCCCAGGCGGGCGACCTGGTGGCTATTCCAGGCCTGGACGGTGTCAGGCCCGGGGACAGCATCGGCATGGATGGGCACAACCCCTTCCTGATGGAGCCCATGATGGCCGCCGACCTGATCTGGGACAGCAAGGTCACCCCAGCCTTCCGAATGCTGGAAATGCTGCGCGTACTGGAGGACGAGGAGCCTTCCCTGGCCGTCAGCGAATCCGGCGGAAGCATCACCGTGCGTATGATGGGCAGAATTCAGCTGGAGGTGCTGCGCCAGCAGGTGAAGGACCGCTTCGGGCTGGAGATTGCCTTTGGCCCTGCCAGGGTGCTGTACAAGGAAACCATCGCCGTGCCCAGCGTGGGCATTGGGCATTACGAGCCCCTGCGGCACTACGCCGAGGTGCATGTACGTCTTGTTCCGGCAGAGCGGGGCAGCGGTATTCGCTTTATCAGCAGGTGTCATGTGGACGACCTGGCGCTGAACTGGCAGCGGCTGATCGAAACCCATGTGCTGGAGAAGGCCCACAAGGGGGTGCTGACCGGTGCGCCTCTGACGGACGTGACGGTGGAGCTGCTTTCCGGCCGTGCGCATCTGAAGCATACCGAGGGCGGCGACTTCCGCCAGAGCACCTACCGGGCCATCCGCAACGCGCTGATGTACGCCGACAATGTGCTGCTGGAGCCCTGGTGCGGCTTTTCCCTGCGGGCGCCCGCCGAACTGTACGGCACGCTGGCAGGCGCGCTGACCCGTCTTCAGGCGGAGACGGAGCCGCCCGTATACGACGGCGAGGACGTGCTGCTCACCGGCGAAGCTCCCTATGCCCTTTTCGCCCAGTGGCAGGAGGACTTCACGGCAGTCACCCGTGGCCGGGGTTCCCTGCGGGTTTGGATGAGCCGCTATGCGCCCTGCCGCGACCAGGAAGCTATTGTGACTGCCAGCGGTTACAATCCTCTGGCGGACGATACGCCGGATTCCGTGTTCTGCTCCCACGGCGCGGGATATACGGTGGCCTGGGATCATGTGCGGGAGCATGCGCATCTGCCTGTGGAGAGCGATGCATAATACCGACTGTGCTCGGATTAAACCGACTTTGGTCTGATCAATCAACCAATGCAAACGACCGACCTGCATGATACGCAGGTCGGTTTTTCATTTGGTGTGCTATTTCATCAGCTCTGCCCAGGTAAGCGGCCCAATCACGCCGTCTGTCTGCAGCATGTGATCCTTCTGAAAGCGTTTTACGGCGGCCCTGGTTTCATTGCCAAAGCGACCGTCCGCGCCATAGCGTGGCAGTGGATAGCCTGCCGCCATCAACAGCTGCTGGGCACGGCGCACCTGATCACCCCTGTTCCCCCTGCGCTGCAGCGGCAGGGATGGCGTTCCGTTATCCAGCAGGGTCAGCCAGCCCTTGTACGTCCAGTTGCGCAGCGTTGTATCCGTGCGGATGCCCGGGGTTGTGCAGTTGACGATCCGCAGCGGGGATACGGAGCGTACCACGCCCACATGATAATAATCCCGCCTGTCCGGGTGTCCGGCATAACGGTTGGACAGCGCATAGCGGCTCTGTCCCGGCGCGCGCTGCTTGAACACCATGTCGCCTGCCTTCAGACTTTCCGCACCCCTGATGGGTGACAGATCAGCCGTCACATTCCTGGCTGTCCAGTTGGTACCGTGGATGCCCGGCCAGCGCAGCCCGCAGCGCCTGCACGCACCGATAATCAGCCCGATACAGTCGCAGGTGCCGTTGGAACCATCACCGCCCAGGCGATAGCGCGGGTCCGTCCGCTCAATGTCCGCGATAGCTGCAAGGAATTCGCTCACTGTCATGTTCATCACCTCCCACACAGCATGCTATGCCCGGGATGAACCGGTCGTTCAGCATTTTGACCCTGTTCAGCAAGGCTGCTCCTGTGTTATCATTAGAATATCCAATATCCGGGAGGTACGCCCATGCATACGAAACACGGTACGCGACAGGTTCTTGGGATCATGCTGTACTGCAGCCTGACGGCAATCACGGCCTGCCTGCTGGCTTCTCCCCCGGTGGAAGCCATTCGGGGGCTGCTGGCCATTCTCCGCTCCCCTGCCCAGCTGACCACGGACGCTTTCCTGGTGGGAGGACTGGGCGGCACGTTCCTGAACGCAGGGCTGGTGGGACTATGCTGCACGGGCGTAATGGCGCTGTCCCGGGCAAGGCTGTCCGGCGTGTCGCTGATGGCCTTCTTCCTGACGCTGGGCTTCAGCTTTTTCGGCATCAATGTCATGAACATCTGGCCATGCATTCTGGGCACATGGCTGTATTCGCGTCTGGATCGCGTTCCCTTCGCCTCCCAGGTGAATACCGCGCTGTTCGCCTCGTCCCTGTCGCCCTTTGTCAGCGAGATGTTCTGGCGGTATCCCCTGCTCAGCGGCCTGCCTGCAGAGCACCTTCTGCGCGTTCTGGCCGCCCTGCTGACGGGTGGGCTTGCAGGCTTCCTGATGCCCATCCTCTGCCGCCACAGCCCTAACCTGCACAAAGGCTATTCCCTGTACAACGCCGCTGCCGTAGCCGGGTACATTGGCGTAATGCTGTACGCTGTGCTCTACCATGCCCTGGACGTTCCTTCGCCCGCCAGCGCCAGTCTTGGCGAACCGCATCCCCGGGCGGTAACGCTGTTCATGACTGCGATTTGCGGCGGGCTCCTTCTGGCCGGATTCATCATGAATGGGAGGAGCTTCCGCGGGTATGGCAAGTTGTTTTTTTGCTCCGGCTTCCGCAGTGACTTTACACGCACCCTGGGCATGCCGCTGACGCTGATCCACATCGGCATATTCGGTATGCTTGCCACGCTGTACTACCACCTGATCGGCGCGCCCATGAACGGCCCGACGGCAGGAAGCATTATCTGCCTGCTGGCCATCGCACCCTGCGGCGGGCATCTGCTGAACGTGCTTCCCATCATGGCGGGATACGGGCTGGCCTCCGTGCTGTTCCACTTCCAGCTGAGCACCCAGTCCATTGTGGTGGGCTTCAGCTTTGCCTGCGCGCTGTGCCAGATCGCCGGGCACTTCGGCGCGCTGTGCGGCGTGGCGGCAGGCTTCCTGCACGCATGCCTGGTAACCACGTTGGTGGGCATCCATGGGGGCTTCTGCCTGTACAACGGCGGCTTCACCAGCGGCATTTGCGCCATCCTGATGGTGCCGGTGCTGGAGACCTTCTTCATGCCCATGGACAGGCTGCATCTGGTCCCCAGACGATTGCAGCATTCGCCCCATCAGGAGCATGCCGGGCATCATGATCATCATCGCGATCCATGAACAGCGCTGCATCAGCATAAGCAAATCCCCCGACGCGCACCGGCATCGGGGGATTTGCTTGCATACCATTGATGTTTGATCATTTTTTATAACATCGTCCACAGGGTTCAAAGCCCATTCGCTGCGCTTCGCCGATGGTGACCTGGACGGGGTCGATCATTCCACTGCAGCTTTCTTTGGCATGGTACTTCCTTCCACCATGGGTGGGAATCCACACCAGTGTCCCACCGCCAGGCGCCGTCGCGTTCAATGACATGCTGCCGTAAGCCGCGTCATACCCCCGGGCAAAGCCCAGCCGGTAGATTTCCGCCTCACGCTCCGTCAGCGTCAGCCCAGCGTCCTCGGGCAGGACAGCCGTCGCTTCCCTGACAGCCGTGGCAGAGTATTGCTGGAGGAGCGCCGCCAGACCGCTGTCGCCAACGGCTGCAGCCGCACCGCACAGTATGGCGACCATCAGCAGCGCCGCAAGCCACTTTTTCATTCGTACCGCCTGCCTTCCGGGAGTTCAAGGACAAAGAAGGAATCAACGTGCACGCAGCGTCAGCGGTGATGCTTCACCCATGAATTTCTGCGCATTGGTCAGCGCCCGCCCCATGGCTTCCTTCTGATCGGAGCTCATGCCATCGGGCGCGAGCTGATCACTGGCCACCACCCGGTACTGATACTGGCTGTCCTGCTTGTAGCGCCAGATGTAGGTGGGGGTATAGGCTGTTTGCTCGAATATCACCTGACCCGTGCCATCCACGCCAATGCGCAGCTGAAGCAGCGCAGCCGCAACACCGCCGTTGGAGCGGGACTCGCTCACCAGCGCGCCCAAAGAATAGGCGCACAGCGTCCGATGGCCATTCTGTCCGGTCAGCCAAGTCACCGGCTGAAGAATTCCTGTGCCTGTGCCCACGATCACATCCGCCCCGGCATCGGCCATCTGCTGGGCCAGCGTGGTCTGCGCCTTGGTGGGTGTGGACTTTGTTCCGCTCCAGTTGACGGACACAATCACGACCTTCGCGCCAGCCGCACGAGCCGCGGCGATATCCGCCCTGACCCGCTCCACCTCCGCTACAGGCACGGCATAGGCCGCGTCAGCAGACTTGATTGCCTTGGCGCTCTTGGCAGACAGCTCCTGGACGTAGTGCAGAAAGGCCACCTGCACGTTGTTCAGCGTCACCAGGCGAAGATTGTCCGCGTCCTCATGGCTGGTGTAGGCCCCCAGGGTGGTCAACCCGGCCTTGCGGGCCGCCTGCGCCGTGCTGGCAAGACCGTCCGCGCCCTGCTCATAGACCTGTGGGAAGCCTAGAGCAACCATGTCCACGCCGGAGGATGCCAGCATGCTCATGACAGCCTCTGGGGCAATCAGGCTGGAAACCTTGGCGGTGGGTACCACCAGGTTCTCCAGGGACAGCATGACCAGGTCGGACTGCATTTCGCCCTTGATCAGCGAGAGCAGCTCGGTAAAATCATACTTCTGGGACTCGCTGTAATAGCAGGACTTCCGCACTGCGTCGTCTATGCAAATGCTGCCGCCCAGCGTCAGGGTGAAGCTGCCGCCCGCATAGGGTGTCTCCGTGGGGATAGCGGTAACCTGCGGCGGCATGGTCGCAGGCAGATTGGTTTGTGTTTGATCCACCGGGGCAGGCGTTGCCGTGGGCTTCCCGGTGGAAATGCTGATGGGAATGTCGCTCAGGGACAGCTCCGGCAGTCCATCCGTGATGGAGAGCGCGTCCAGCATTCTGCCAGTGTCCAGCTCGATGGTCGTGTCCCCCATCAGCTTGGACAAGAGGGACAGGGAAACCGCCGTCACCAGCAGCGTCAGCGCCAGCATGACCACCGTACCCAGTGAAACGCCTCTGCGTTTTCTCCTTCGGCTCATGCTGCACCTTCCTTCATGATTGTGGCTTCACGCATCAGAAAACCTGGGACAATACCGCCGCCAGCACCACCGTGCCGATCATGACCACAGCCAGCGTCATGCAGACCACCCGGGTTACCAGCTGCTTCCTGTCCATCCTGCTTTTCTTCGCCATGGGGGTTGACCTCCTTGTTCGCATCATGCTTCGGCTGATTTGGCATCCGCCGGGGTCTGCTTCCAGACCCGCAGCTGGGTGACGCGCCGCTTGTCCATCTGCGTCACCAGGCCGCGCAACTCGTCCGTCTCAAAGGCTGCGCCCACGAAGGGTATGCAGCCCAGCACCTCCGCCGCCCAGCCGCCGGCGGTGTCGGCCTCGTAGATATCCTCCACGTCAAGCTGCTCCATCAGTTCAGACAGCTGCACACCGCCTTCCACCAGGAGAGAGCCATCCTCCAGGGTGATGATGTCGCTGCTCACATCATCATGCTCGTCGTAGATTTCACCCACCAGTTCCTCCAGCACGTCCTCCATGGTGACGATGCCTTCCGTGCCGCCGAACTCGTCCACGACGATAACCATATGGGTTTTGGTGCTCTGGAACAGCTTCAGCAGCTTGCTGATCTTCAGCGTGGAGGGCGCCCAAACCGGCGGCACCATGATCTGCTGGATATCCGTGCAGCCCTCATGGCTGCGGGCGTAGTAGTCCTTCTCATGCAGGATGCCCACCACATGATCCATATCCTCATGATATACGGGCACCCGGGAATAGCCCGTCTCCCGGAAGAGGTTGGCTGCCTCCTCCATGGTAGCGGTGTCCTCCAGAGCGGTCACGTCCACCCGGGGGGTCAGGATGCTCAGCACGTCCTGGTCGTTGAACTCAATGGCGGAGCGGATCAGCTCGCCCTCATGGGCGTCCATATCGCCCTCGCTCTGGGCCTCGTCCACCATGGTCATCAGCTCTGCCTCAATGAAGCTTTCGCTCGCTGCAGGCTTGAAGATGCGGCTGAGGAGCTTCCGCCACAGGATGAACAGCGCGTTCACCGGCGCAAGCACTGTCTCCAGTACCCGCAGAGGCCCTGCCACCGCCATGGCGATGGTCTCCGGGGACTCCTTGGCCAGGGCCTTGGGCGACACCTCGCCAAAGATCAGGATCAGCACGGTCATGACCACTGTGGAAGCCGTGGCCCCCAGACCACCCAGCCACATGGTGAACAGCACCGTGGCAATGGACGTGCCGGCAATATTCACCACGTTGTTGCCCACCAGGATGGTGGTCAGCAGACGGTCATAATTTTCGGCCATGTCCAGGGCACGCTTTGCCCGGCCGTTGCCATTCTGGCTCATAGCCTTCAGGCGAACCTTGTTGACCGCGGAGAACGCCGTCTCCGAGGAAGAAAAGAACGCAGACAGGGCCACGCAGACAACCAGCGCGGCCAGCAATATACCGGAGGTGGGACTCATGGACGACAAATCCTTTCAACATCATCGGGAGGCCTTGTCCCGTCAGTTGGGCCATGGGCACAGACGCCTCATGGCATTCCGCAGCCGAAAAGCGGCGGACACCGGGTACTTCGGCCGTCGCACGAGGGAGGTTGATCCACGATCCGCCACTCCTTTCACTGGAATGAGCAATATTATACCACGGACAGTGTGAAAATGCAAATGCCGCAGGCAGCGGAATGCATACCTGCGGCGGTTGTCACTCGAAAACCATGTTGGCGTAAATGCGCTCCATGCGCTCATCAGGGAAGCGCTGATCCAGGATTCGCTGCACGGCGTTTTCCGCTGGAATCCCCTGATGCCGCTCCGACCAGCGCAGCACAGCTGCGCCGGACACCAGGCAGTTGACGATCAGGAAGATCATCAGCGCCCAGGTGATGATTTTCCCCGCCCGGTTGGGCAGCTTCAGAATCCACTTGGCCATGCGGGGGTAGATGTCCTTGATCCAGATGACCCCCAGAATCCCCCAGAACACGGAATACAACAGGCAGATGCGCCCGTTGAGGTTGAAGGGCATGTGGCTGTAATCCCAGGACTTGGAGCCGAAAAGCACCTCCATCACCCAGGAGCAGGCGTACTCCACCACACTGCCGATGGCCATGCTGCCCAGGAAGGACAGCCACCGTCCCCTGTTGCGGAAGCGGTACAGGGCGATGGACAGCGCCGCCGCACCCACGCCGTAGAGCATGTTGAAGGGCCCGTACACCAGGCCGGAGCGGCTCTCCAGGTAGCCGTTGGTAATCAGGCACCAGAGAAGCTCCACCACCACGCCCATGAAGCTGCCCAGGAACAGGATCAGCATGATCTTGTAGATGTTCATGCCCCGGGCAAAGTGGTTGTTCTCCTGCTCCTTCAGGTCGATGGACGCGTTGGAGGGCGGATTGGGCAGGTACCACTTGCGGTTGACGCTCTTGCCCTCGTCCCGCAGCCGGGCGAAAAGCTCGTCCTCCAGGTTAGCGGTTTTCTGCTGCGCAGCCTTCAGATTGGCGGAGGCGCGCTTCAGGGAGTCAATCTCCCCCTGAACGCGCTGCTGCAGCGCATCGGGAATGGTTTTGGTGCAGCTGGCCAGCTCACGGTACATGGGCTGCAGGCGTTCCTCCTGCGCCCGCGCAGCCTCCAGCGACGTCTCGCTGATTTCCTCCAGTGGCGTGCGGACAGCCACCTCCGCCTGCCGCGTCTTGTCTTTGGCACGAATGGTCACGGATTTCGCTCCTTTCTCCCCGGCCCTCCATGAAGTCTGCAGTCAGCATATCACAGCATGTTCAACTCTGCATCAACGCGCAGCCTTACAGCCGGGTGATCAGCCCTTCCATGGGCCTGAACGCACTGTGGGCCGGATAGGGCGCAGCATCCTCCGCAGGATAGCTCATGGTCAGGATGGCCACCGGCTCCAGATTGTCCGGCAGGGCGAATGCCTCCCGCACTGCCGCGGGGTTGAAATGCATCACCCAGCAGCATCCCACACCCAGGGAAGTGGCCTCCAGCATCATGTGCGTGGTGACGATCGCGGCGTCAATGTCCCAGCTGGGCTTGCCGTCGTACTTGCGCACCCAGCATGCCGTCCTGTCCTGTCACACCAGCAGCGCTGAGGGGCAGTGGAAGTAGCACCTGGTGCAGCGGTACAGCTTCTCCAGGGCATCCTTGCTCTGCAGCACGAAAACCCGCTGGGGCTGCAGATTGCAGGCCGTGGGCGCAAGGCAACCCGCCTGCAGAATCCTGTGCAAATCCTCCTCCCGGACTGGCTCGCCCGTATACGACCGTACCGAGTAACGCTCGCTGGCCAGCGCAAGAAAGTCACAGCTGCTCATTGGTTATCCTCCCCCGACAAGCGTTCTCATGCATCCATTCGCCGCCCACATTCCCTTCTCCTGCATGCAAAAAGGCCCGCGCCGGCCTTGCAGGCAGTGCGGGTCTGTGGATACGGTGATACGGCTCAGTCGAGGAACTCCTCGCGCAGCTGCACCTTGAAGTCCCGGGCGATGGCACGCAGCTCATCATCCTGGATGGTCTGCAGCTCAGGCAGGCCGGTAGAGTGCTGCAGCACCCAGATCTGGGCAGCCTTCTCGATGGTGTGCATCAGGCCGAAGGTGATGTCGAAGTCGGGGCCGGAGGCGAACAGGCCGTGATGCGCCCACACCGCCGCATCGTACTCCTTCATCTTCTCGCAGGTGGCCAGGGCGATATCCGCGCCGCCGGGAACCATCCACGGCACCACGCCTACACCGCCGGGGAACACCACGGGGCACTCGGTGGCAGCCTTCCACAGCGCACGGGAGAACTCGCGGTCGGTCAGAGGCAGCACGAAGGTCATGGCGATGATGTTGGCGGGATGCGCATGATAGATCACGCGGCAGGCGCCGTCGGTGGCGGCCACGCGGACAGAGTGGTTCATGAAATGGCTGGGGAACTCGCTGGTGGGACGGCCGCCGTTGACCAGGCCCCACACAATGCGGTAGCTGTCGCCCTTGTCATTGATCTCCACCACGCAGATGCTGTCCTCGGGATCCAGGATCACATTGCGGAAGAACTTGCCGCTGCCGGTGGACAGGAAGTACTCGCCCGCCAGGTTCGCGCCGGTGACGCCCATGTTGACCCAGGGCCGGGGCGTCTCATCGAAGAAGGGCTTCATCTCCGCCACTTCCTCGGCGGTCAGGCGGTAGGTCAGGTTGCCGCCGTTGCGCTCGTGCCAGCCCTGGAGCCAACCGTCGTTGCACATGCGGATATAGCGCTTCACAATGGAAATGTCAGTCATGGCCATGGTGATCAATCTCCTTTGCAATGTCTGTTTCTGTCAGCTTACGCGCGCTTGAGCTGCACGTCCTTCTCGTACTGAAGCACCTGGGGGAACCATTCGCCATCGGCGGGCGCGCCGCAGCGGCGGCAGTACTCGTTCCACACCTCGCCGAAGGGCATGGTCTTCAGTTCCTCCTGGCGCACCATCAGCTCGGTGAACTGATCGGTGTCCTGCAGGCGGGCCATCTCGGCGTTGGGGGTGAGCAGGGCCATCAGCAGGGCCTTCTGCACATTGCGGAAGCCGGTGACCCAGGCGGACACGCGGTTGATGGAGGCGTCGAAGTAGTCCAAGGCCATGTGCACCCGGCCCTCCAGGCCGCCGCAGCGCACGATCTCCTTGCAGATTTCCTTCGTCTCGTCATCCAGCAGCACCACATGGTCGCTGTCCCAGCGGATGGGGCGGGTGATGTGCAGCGCCAGCTCCGGGAAGAAAGCCAGCAGCGCGGGGATCTTGTCGGAAACAACCTCCGTGGGATGATAGTGGCCGTTGTCCATCAGCGGGATGCACTTGCCGGGGTTCACCGCGGCGTAGCTCAGGGCATACTCCGCGCTGCCCACGGTGTAGGCTTCCACGCCGATGCCGAAGACCTTCGACTCCACACAGGGCTTCACCTTGTCAAAGTCAAAGGGCTCGGACAGAATCTCGTCCATGGACTCCTTGTAGCGCACGCGGGGGCCCATGCGGTCGGCGGGAACATCCTTGAAGCCATCGCCAGTCCAGATGTTCATGATGCAGGGCTGGCCCAGCTCCTCGGCCAGGTACTGGCTGATGCGGATGCAGGCCTTGCCATGCTCGATCCAGAAGCGGCGGGTCTCCTCATTGGGAGAGGACAGGGTCAGCGGGTCGCACTTGGGGTGAGAGAAGAAGGTGGGGTTGAAGTCGCAGCCCAGGCCGCGCTCCTTGCAGAAGTCCACCCACTTCTTGAAGTGCTTGGGCTCAATCTTGTCACGATCCACCCAGCCGCCGTTCTCCTCATCAAAGATGGCGTAGCAGGCATGGAGGTTCATCTTCTTGGTGCCGGGGCAGAGCTTCATCACCATGTCCAGGTCGGCCATCAGCTCTTCGGGGGTGCGGGCGCGGCCGGGATAGTTGCCGGTGGTCTGGATGCCGCCGGTCAGGGGCGCGTTGGGGTCGCCGTCAAAGCCGCGCACGTCGTCGCCCTGCCAGCAGTGCAGGCTCACGGGCGCCTTGCGGAGCTTTTCCATGGCAGCGTCCACGTCCACGCCGATGGCGGCGTAGCGTTCCTTGGCATACTCAAAGGGAGTCATGATGCATCTTCCTTTCTTGCTGCCGACCTTGTGGGGCGGCTGGGTTGTATCTGCGTGGGCGCTCATTCGCCCCGGGAAGCGGTGTAGGTCACGATGTCGAAGCTGCCGGGCAGCGCAGCGCGGAAGTCAGCCAGATTGGCGAACTCCCCTGCCGCGATCATCTGCGCAGCCAGGTTGCCCAGGGCCGTACCTTCGGTGGGGCCGGCATAGACCGGCAGACCGGTGACGTCGGCGGTCATCTGGTTCAGCACCACGTTCTGGCTGCCGCCGCCAACGATGTTCACGCTGGTGAAGGCCTTGCCGGTGATCTTCTCCATTTCTTTGATGGAATCCCGGTAGCACACCGCCAGGCCCATGGTCACCGCCCGCAGGATGTCGGACAGGTCGCGGGGTTCCGGCGCGCCCTGATCCCGCAGGGCGGCTTTGACCTCCTCCAGCATGCTGGCGGGCGCCATAAAGCGGTTGTCCGCCGCGTCCACCCAGGCGGGGTAATCGGAGGCAGCGGCCATCTGCGCCATCTCGGCGAAGGAATGGGCCTTGTTGATCTCCTTGTGGATGCACTGGAGCATCCACATGCCCATGATGTTCTTGAGGAAGCGGGTGGTGCCGTCGTAGCCGCCCTCGTTGGTGAAGCCGGAGCGCATGGCTTCTTCCGTGGTCACGGGAGAACGCAGCTCCGTGCCCAGCAGGCTCCAGGTGCCGCTGGAGAGGAAGGCCGCATGGTCATCCTTGGCGGGCACAGCCATGTAGGCGCTGCCGGTGTCATGGGTGGCGGGCAGAATCACCGTGCTGTCGAAACCAACCTGGGCGGCAACCTCCGCGCTCAGGGGCCCCAGCACCGTGCCGGGCTTCACCAGCGGCGTGCGGAACCACTTCTCCGGCAGGCCCGCCGCATCAACGATAGCCTTGGAGAACGTACCCGTTGCCGCATCGCAGATGGCGCCGGTGGTGCAGTTGGTCCACTCGTGGGCCTTGCGGCCAGTCAGGCGGTAGCTGAGGTATTCCGGCACCAGCAGGAAGTCCTCCACCTGCTCGCGGTATTCGGGGTGCTCCTTGAGCACCGCCGCCAGCTGATACACCGTGTTGAAGGGCTGCTTGGCGATGCCGCAGATGCCGTACAGCTCCGCAAAGGGCATGGTCTTCTCCAGATCCGTGTCGATGCCCTCGGTGCGGCTGTCGCGGTAGGCCACCAGGTCGCCCACCATGTTGCCCGCCCCGTCCAGGAGCGCGAAGTCCACGCCCCAGGTGTCGATGCCGATGCTGACGGGGGTGTAGCCCTGCTCATGGGCCGCGCGAATGCCGGCGATCACATGGGAAACCAGGCCCTCCGCGTCCCAGCACAGGTGGCCGTCCTTCATGGATGCGCCGTTGGGGAAGCGGTAGACCTCACGGGTTTCAATCTTTCCGCCCTCCAGCCAGGCCACGATGTGCCGTCCGCTGGATGCGCCGATGTCAATGGCAAGATAGGTATTCATCATCAATCACTCCATCAGGAACATGCAGGTCATCTTGGGCTGCGCGCCGGTGACGGGATCCATCTCCAGCTCCAGCACGTCCTGCATGTACTCGTTCCAGCGGTCAACAATGGGGCTGCCGGCCTGAGTGCGCTCAGCAAACTCGATGCCCTGCTCGCACTCGTAGTAGCCGAAGAGCGTCTCCCCGTCCGACCAGATGGTGTAGTTCCGGATCCCCGCGGACTTGAGCAGCGCGACCATTTCGGGCCAGATTTCATCATGGCGGCGCTTGTACTCATCCTTCATGCCGGGCTTGATGCGGCCCTTCCAGGCAAAGCGTTCCATTCTTCATCCTCCTTATGGGCGGAGAAACCTCCCCGCGCCTTTGATCCTGATGCTATTGTAGCACGATGTGCAATCCGGCTGAAATGCCGCCGGTTAAACAATTCCGCGTCCTGAATTAACAAGCCGGTACTCCGTGGGGTTCATGCCGCACAGCTGGGTGAACAGCCGGTAGAAGTGGCTGGTGTTGCTGTAGCCCACCGCGCAGCACACGTCCATGACAGACATGTCCGTCTCCCGCAAAAGCCGCTTGGCCTGGGCGATGCGCTGCCGCTGAAGGTGCTCGGTGCAGCTCATGCCTGTGGCGCGATGCACCGTCTGGCTCAGGTATGCTGCGGACACATGATGGGCGGCGGCGAAGTCCTTCAGGCTGAGGGAGGCGTAGTTGTGCCGGATCTCATCCAGCACGGCCACCACCAGCGCGTTGCCCCCGGAGGGCGGCAGGGTCAGGCGGTTGGCGTTTTCCAGCAGGTGCAGCATCAAAAGCGTCATGGAGGTTTTCAGGATCCGCTGGCTGGTGGGCACCTCGTCCACCAGGGCGTAGACCATGCTTTCCAGCAGGCTCTGCACCGCCGGAACCTCCGCCACATGGAAATGCATGTACGGGATGGTGCTCTCGCCCCGCTTCAGTGCATCCATCAGGAACCGGCCCACCGCATTCCCCGAGCCGATGGCCCCCAGGGCCTCGTCGAAGAACCCCGGCTGCACTATGAAATTGACCCCCACGTCCTCCGCGTCGCACTGTCGGATAGCGTGGACGGACTGGCAGTTCATCAGCAGGATGTCCCCCGCCGTCAGTGCAAGGGGCTCCCGGCCGGGAAACTCATGCACCGTGCAGCCCTGGACCATGTAGAGCATCTCCACGTAGTCATGGCTGTGGGCGGGAAAGGACACGAAGCGCGTATGAGGCCGGAGGGTGATCATCCGCTGGGGTGGGAGCATCTTCTGCCCCGTCACCACAAAGGACGGCCCCTGGGCGTAATTGCTCTGCCGGATGGGCTCGCCGCGCAGGATGCGCTGCTCCTCCTCCGACAGAACGGACAAACGTTCGATCAGCGCCTGATGCATGCGTCAACGACCCTTCTGCACATCAATCAATGGTCTTATTGTATCAGACTTGCCAGGAAAATGCAAGAAAAGCACGCCGCATGACGCAGCGTGCCGAAATGATTTTATGGAGCGCGTTATGGATCGTCCTTCTTCGCGGAGGCGTTTTCCCTGCGCTGCCGCCATTCCTCCCGGAGCTTCTCCTCCACCTTGTCCAGATCGCTGCGGAAGGCGTCGCGCTTCCCTCGCAGATCCTGCTCCAGCTCCTTCCTGGCCTGGCGCAGACGGCGGATGGCCTCGCCGCTGTACAGCCTGGCCTCAGGGAAGGCACGCAGCGCACGGCGGAAGAGCATGCCCTTTTCCATCAGCACGGCGCGGACATGGTGGGTGATGGTCTCGGTGTCGTCCCCGCCGGTGATTTCCGCGGTGTGGCGGATCTTCGCCAGGATGGTGCTGGAGACCGCCACGTCCGCCAGCATCAGCGCAATCAGCACCGATCCCAGCAGCTTTGCCGCCAGAGAGGACAAATGCCCGAACAGCCGGAACAGCCATGGATCCACCACGTAGATCATCATCAGTCCCATCACGCCGAAGGCCAGCAGGTTGCTGGCGCACACGCGGCCGTGGAGGTTGAAACGCTTGTGGCTGTAATCCCACCAGCGGGCGTGAAACAGCTTCTCCATCAGCCAGCTGGTGACGTACTCCAGCACGCCGCAGACCACCATGGCCTGAATGAACACGTTCACCGGCTCATCCTTGATGGGGCTGAGCAGCGCGGTCAGCAGCACGGTGCCCACGCCGTAAATGGGGCAATAGGGGCCGATCAGGAAGCCACGGTTGATAAACCGCCGGAACTGAATGGCCTTGACCGTGACCTCCATCATCCACCCCAGGAAGCTGCTGACAAAGAACAGCAGCACATAGCACCAGAAAGTTTCGCTCATCGGGATCCACACTCCCTCCTTCATCCATCGGAGGCTATCATACCTCCTGCCAATCAACTCAGCGTCAACGGGATTTGTCCTTCATCGCCCGGAGACAGCAAAACCCGCATCTCCTTGCGGGATGCGGGTAGATGGAAGCAGCTCAGCCGATCACTTCGCCCTTGGCGTTGAACAGCGGCAGCTTTTCCAGGTAGATCAGATCGTCGCGCTTCTGGGCGTCGCCCTCGGCCAGGATGGCCATCCGGCCCACGATCTCGCCGCCGGCCTTGTTGACCAGCTCCTCCAGGGCGCGCAGGGACTCGCCGGTGGAGATCACGTCGTCCACGATCAGGATGCGCTTGCCCTGCATCAGCGCGGCATCCGCGCCGTCCAGGTACAGCTTCTGCACCGCAGCGGTGGTGATGGACTTGACCTCCACGCCGAAGACGTTCTGCATGTACAGCTTCGCGCCCTTGCGGGCCAGCAGCCACTTCCTGTCCCCGGCCTGGCGGGCCATCTCGTAGGCAATCGGAATGCCCTTGGACTCAGCGGTGATGATATAGTCATATTCCGGCGCGCGCTTGAGCAGCTCGGCAGCGCAGGCCTGGGTCAGCTCGCAGTCACCAAAGATCACGAACGCGCCGATGTACAGATCATCCGTCACACGGCAAATGGGCAGGTCCCTCTGGAGACCGGCAATGGTCATGGTATGCTTCATCATCGGTAATCACCCTTCATTCTTCACATCAATATGCGCATGTCTGCGCTGTCAATGTCATTGTAACGCGAAACAGCTTGCTTGTCAACGGACAAACTCCTGCCGCTGCCCAAAATCGTTCAGCTTTCCCGGACAATTTCCCCGGCAGAAACCGTCATGACCCGGGCCGTGGCCAGCATCAGCGGATCCCCGTCGAAGAGCGCCAGATCCGCCCGCTTCCCCGGCTCGATGGTACCGCAGTCCTTCTCTACCCGCAAAAGGCGCGCAGCCTGCACCGTGATGGCCCGCAGCGCGTCCTGCCTGTCCATGCCACCGCGGACGCACAGCCCCGCGCACAGCGGCAGATGATGGAGCCTGGTGGCCGGATAGTCCGAGGTCAGCGCCAGGGTCACGCCCGCCCGGGCCAGCTCCGCCGACAGGCCATAGGCGCTTCCGCCGCTGCGCAGCACACAGGCCCCCATGATTGCCTCGCAGCCGGAGGCAATGATCTCCCGAGCCATGGCTTCGCATCCGGTGAGATGGGTCAGCACCAGGGGACATCCGGTCTCCTGCCGAAGGGACAGCAGGCGGCGCAGGGCCTTCTCCCCGTAGACCTCGCAGGCCAGGCGATGACCGGTGACGACAGCCTCCGTCATGGCCTCTTTTAGTTCCTGATCGTTCATGTCCGCGTGATGCAGGATGTGCATGGGCTCGTCGAGGCCCTCCACCCTTTCTTGTCCGTGGCAGACAATACATGCATCACCCTCCTCCGGCCACATGGCCTGGGTGGTCACGCCGGAGGACAGGGCGTCGCTGCACAGGTCGAGCATGTTCTTGGTATCATCCTCGCTGGCCCTGACCAGGTGCATATGCGCGTCGATCAGGCCGGGATAAATATGGAGGCCCTCGGCCTCCACAATGCGTTCAGGTTCCAGGGTGGAGGGGTCAATGCGCCGCTCCACCCGCAGGAGCTTCCCGCCATCCATGAGGATATCCCCCAGGAAGCTGCCCGCAGAGGTCATGGTATGAATCATTCCGTTGGAAATCAGCAGCAAGGTTTCTGTTCTCCCTTATTGTTTGATAATCAGTCAAGGGCCCTTGGGCCCGTAGCCGTCATTGATTGGATATGCGTGGTGATTGTACCATGATTTTCTCACTTTGACCATCTTCACGATGGAAAATTTACTTGTGTTTCATCCCGTTACAGCAGAATGCAGATCATGCCGCCGCTGCCCTCGTTGATGATTCTGGTCAGCATCTCCTGCACCTTCTCCTGAGTATCGGCGGGCATCTGCATCAGCTTGTTGTTCAGGCCCTCCCGCACCATGTCGCTCAGGCTCTTGCCAAAGAAGTTGGTGCTCCAGATCTTCTGCGGATCGCTCTCAAATTCCTCCAGCAGGTACTTCACCAGCTCCTCACTCTGCTGCTCCGTCCCCACCACCGGCGTGACCTCCGTCTCGATGTCCACGCGGATCATGTGCAGCGACGGGGCCTGGGCCTTCAGCTTCACGCCGAAGCGGCCGCCCTGCTTCACGATTTCCGGCTGCTGCAGCGTCATTTCGCTGATGGAGGGGGTCACCAGCCCGTAGCCCGTCTCCCGAACGGCACGCAGCGCGTCAGCCACACGGTCGTATTCCGTCTTGGCGGAGACCAGCTCCTTCATCAGTGCCAGCAGATGCGCGTCCCCACGGATCTCCGTGCCGCACTCCTCACCCAGGATCCGGTTGAACAATCCATCCTTCAGCGGCAGGTTGAAGTCCATCCGACCCTCCCCCGGACTGACCTGATCCGTCCGCACCCCGCCGGTGTATTCGGAATCGGCAAAGGCCTCGTCAAACACATCGGTTTCCCGCATCTTCCGCGGCGTGACGCCCGCCAGCCGCACGCCCTCCAGGATATGCTTCACCAGCCAGTGATCGTTGTCCAGCGCGCCCAGCCAGGCGGGTACGTTCAGCCGTGCTTCCCGCAGGGGGAACTCCATCAGCACGCTCTCCAGCACATGCTGAATATCCTCCACGCTCATTTCCTTCACATTCAGCAGCATAACCGGCACGGCATACTTGTCCTCCAGGGAATCCCGCAGGGCCAGGGTGTCCGCCTGACGGGGGCTGGCGGAATTCAGCAGCATGACAAAGGGCTTCCCCAGCGCCTTCAGCTCGCTGACGACCCGCTCCTCCGCCTCCACATAGGCGCTCCTGGGCAGATCGGTAATGGAGCCGTCGGTGGTCACCACCATACCGATGGTGGCGTGGTCGGTCATGACCTTGCGGGTGCCGATTTCCGCCGCCTGATCGAAGGGAATGTCCTGATCGAACCAGGGCGTATGTACCATGCGGGCGGCGTCGTTCTCCGAGGTGCCCAGCGCACCCTTCACCAGATAACCCACGCTGTCCACCAGGCGGATGCGCACGGGCGTCTGCTCCTGGAGCATCACCTGCACGGCCTCCCCGGGCACAAACTTGGGCTGGGTGGTCATGATGGTTCTGCCGGAGCCGGACTGGGGCAGCTCGTCCGCCAGGCGGTCGCGCCTGGGGCCGGAGGGCAGGCGCGGCAGCACCAGCTCCTCCATGAACCGGGCGATGAAGGTGCTCTTCCCGGTGCGGACCGGGCCGACCACGCCGATGTACACATCTCCGTCCGTACGTTCCGCAATATCGCGGTACAGGTTGAATGAAGCAGCTTCTTTCATACAGGATGTCCCTCCTCGCCTGCTCTTACCCATGCATATGGGTGGGGCGGAGGAATTATGCCATCATCCATGCAGGCACGCTGCCCGGGGTTGCTTTACAGACATGAAAAAGGCGTACCGCATTGACGATACGCCCTTTGGCATCAGTCGTGGATGAAGCAATGCTGGTTCAATCCAATACGATCACTGCCGCCCTGACGGAACCGACGGTGATTTCCCACAGCTGATCCCGAATCACGGCCCTGAACAGAATCCGCTGGTAAGAAAGCCAGCATGCCTCGACGGTTGCCGCCATGTGCTGCTGATTCACAGCCTTCATGAAGGCCTGGAAACCGGGGTATTTTGCCGTGAACCAGCGCTTTATTCTCCACCCATGGGGAGCGTACACGCTGCACAGAACATCATCCGGATCGCAGGTCACAATGAGCCTTGCGGCGGATGACCTGCACTCCGTATCCTGTGACACAGCATCCAGGACGCCATCCCAGAAGAAAAACGTGATTTGCTGATCGACCAGCCCGATGCCGCTAATCTGACAATCCTCCACCGCATAGGGCGCGGAAGGCAAGGGATAACAGAAAACAACATCGTCCGACGCAGAATCCTCCTCTGGTCAGGCATCCGGTGCGCAGAATATGCCGTGGGATGTTTCGCCCGTTCGCGGCGGTATGGCCAGCAGGATATCCCCGTGGAGATATTTCCAATGAAAAAGAGGAGAGCCGAAGCTCTCCTCCTGTTGTAATCCGGTCAGGATTACACGCGCTTGACTTCCTTGATCTTGGCAGCCTTGCCCTGCAGAGAACGCAGGTAGTACAGCTTGGCGCGACGAACCTTGCCCTTACGGATAACCTCCACGTGGTCAACACGGGGGGAATGCAGGGGGAACGTACGCTCAACGCCGATGCCATAGGAGACGCGGCGCACGGTGAAGGTCTCACGGATGCCGCCGTTGCGCTTGGCAATCACAGTGCCTTCAAACGCCTGCAGACGCTCACGGTTACCTTCGACAACCTTCACCCACACGCGGATGGTGTCGCCGATGCCGAAAGCGGGCAGATCGCTGCGCAGCTGCTTGGCCTCGATAGAACGGATGATTTCGCTCATGGAATGTGCCTCCTTCCCTCATAGACGTTCGTATCCGTTCCACATGAGCAGTGGAGTGTCGGACAGAGGACCGCCCGTATGTCACATCTGCTATTATAGCACACAATCCCCTGGCATTGCAAGGGATTTTTCACATTTTCTCCGGAAAGATTCGTTTATTCCCTGCCGGGCAGGTACGATAGCAGCCTCGCCACGCTGGTGCGCAGGGCAGCGATGGTTTTCGTTTCCAGCACCACCCGGGCGTTGTTCTCCTCCGCCCAGGCAAATCGGGCAGCCAGATCGATCTCCCCGTCTCCCAGGGCCAGATGATTCTTCCTGCCCAGCGCGTCGTGGCCGTGCATATGGATCAGCCGCTCCGCCCGCTCCTGATAGAAGGGCAGATCCGCATTCCCCGCCCCGTGGCAGTGTCCGATGTCCAGCGTCAGCCCGAAGCGTGGCGACGCCAGCAGCAGATCGACAGCCTCCTGCTCGTGGGGCTGGAAGCCGTCGGTGTTCTCGATGGCGATGCGCACATCGCTTCCCTGCAGGCATGCCTCGCACAGGGCGCGAAGCTCCTCCGCCGCCTGGAGATAGCGGTCGCGATAACGGGCATGGAGGTACACCCGCTCCCCGGGCAGGGTAATATACACCCCGTGGGGCAAGTGCATATTGATCACCGGTATGCCAGCGGAAACAGCCAGCGTCATGGTCTGCCGGAGTGTCTCCAGCCAGGCGTCCCGTACGCGCCCCTGGAATGCGAAAGGGTCGCACTCCTCCTCCACATGGAAGGTGAAGTCAATGCCGTAGCTTGCCTTCAGCCGGAGCAGCTCATCCGGATGCAGGCACTCCGTCTGGCAGGCGGGAAAGTTGGCGTTCAGCTCCACAAAGCTGAGCCCCAGCTCCCGGCACAGCCGGCAGGCATCCTCCACCGTGGCCGTCTCCAGCAGGAAGGGCATGCCGAAGGTCATGGCGCGTCCTCCGCGTAGATGATGTCCTCCCGCAGCCGGTACAGCGTGGCGCCCCGCTTGGGGTGGCAGAAGGTGCTGGCCCACCAGGCCACGTCCTTCACCTCGTCATACTGGACGATGCCGTAGCGGATGCCGTTGACCTTCTTGCCGCGCATGTTGGAGTCCATCCAGTGGATGGAATCGGTGGCTGGATCGTAATCCTCAATGATGATGGCGCTGTGGGCGCCGGTGCCGTACTCGTACTGGGCGCTCATCTGGAAGAAGTCGCCCCGCTGGGCCTGGCGCATGAAGTCGCAGGCCAGGGCAAGGTTTTCCTCCTCGGTAAGGTCGCTGTTGTACAGGAACTGGGCCGCCACCTCAAAGGGATTGCCCTGCGCGGCGGTCTTTTCCTCCCAGAACATGCCGTAATAGTAGGGTCTGCACTTCTCAGAGGGCAGGTTGTTGGGAATGATCAGCTGCTTGCCGGGGTACTCCGCCATGCAGAAATCGTCCCGGTTCTTGCGGAATAAATAGGTGGTGAAGTTCTTGCAGACATAAATGTCCCCGGCATAGTGCGCCCGCTGGGCCTTGCCGTCCGCCTTGACGTAGAGGTCATGCCCCATGGCGATGATCCGGTCGATGAAATCGTTCCGGGCGGTCTGGTCAAATCCGGAGCCGGTTTCCTCCTCCACCAGAATGGCCTCGCCGTCGTCGGTCAGCATGAAGGTTTCTTCAATCTCCGTAACGCCGTCGCCCGCGTCCTCGGCCAGTACGGGCAGTACAGCCATCAGCATGGCGCAGGCAAGACAAATCAGCTTCTTCAGCATCCGTTTCACTCCCTGAAGGATTGTTCTCCACATTATTGCACAGGGGAAAGCCTTTTCGCAAGGCACAGGGCGAAGGATTTACATTTCTGTCCCCGCTTCTCCTGAAAACAGCGCGGTCAAGCCGCGCCGTAAACTGGGTCAGATGTCGATGAACTTGCGGAACTCCGGCAGGATGCCGATGCCGTCAGGATAGTGGGCGGCAAACTGGGGCACCGCATGGCTGGGGAAGCTGTTGCCCTCGATGAAGGTGGGGCCGTCGGGGGTGATGGCCACGTCCCAGGCCACAAAGCGCATCTGGGGAACCTTCTTCGCCGCCTCCAGGCACATTTTCTTCGCTTCTTCCCAGTAAGGGATGGTGAAGCCGATGATCTCCGTACCGGTAATGGGGTGTTTGGTGTAGGTGTTGCCCGCCTTGTCCGCGCCGACAGTCTTGAGGGTGCCGGTCTCCAGGTCGATGCGGGCCGCCATGCCGCCGCAGTCCACGTTGTCCATGACTTTGCCGTTGCCGATGCGCAGGAAGGCGTAGACGATGCCCTGCTGCTTGTCACCCAGAAGGGTGGCGATGCGGCATGTGTTGACGGAGGTGGGGCACAATCTGGCCATGACCGGGTGCTGCACCACGACCTCCTCCAGGATGCCGATGCCCTTCTCCCGCAAAAGCTGCAGGAAGGCCTCGGGGCCATCCTTCCAATCCTCCGGCGTGAACTTCAGGATGCCCTGGCCGCTGGAGCCCTCCAGGGGCTTGCCGATCAGCTGGGGCAGGGTCATCATGTCCGCCAAAGCGGCAGCGTCCGTGTTCTCATTGATCAGCAGCCACTTACGGGGGATCCATTCCCTGAACAGCTCGTTGAACTGGGTCTTGTCGTCGAAGAAGTGCCAGTAGGCCTTGTCGTTCATCCGGCGAACGATATTGTTGGAAATGCCCCGGGTGATGACAGTCCTGCGCTGCTCGTCATTGAGCTCGTACATGTGGGCGATCTTGTAGTCAATATAGCCCGCATTGTACTTGAAGCCGCACTGGATCATATCCCCCAGCAGCCACAGCCGGCTGCGGCCGGAGCGTTCCTTCAGCAGGGCGGTGGTCTTCCACATGGCCGCCCAGTCCATCTTCACGGCCCGCTTGACCAGATAGGAAACCCGGCTCATTGCATGTCACCCTTTCGTTTCCCGGTGTGAGCCCGTCCAGGGCTTTCGCCCCGGCTCAGACGTTGAAGCGGAACAGCGTGATGTCGCCGTCCTTCATCACATAATCCTTACCCTCGGAGCGCACCAGGCCCTTTTCCTTGCACGCCGCCATGGAGCCCAGCTCCACCAGCGTATCATAGGGCACGATCTCCGCACGGATAAAACCCTTCTCGAAGTCCGTGTGGATCTTGCCCGCAGCCTGGGGCGCCTTGGTACCGTTAACGATGGTCCAGGCGCGGCATTCGTCCTCGCCTGCCGTCAGGAAGGAAATCAGCCCCAGCAGCCGGTAGCAGGCGGTGATCAGCCGATCCAGGCCGCTCTGGCCGATGCCCAGCTCCTCCAGAAACTCCGCCTTCTCCTCGGGATCCATCTGGGCGATTTCCTCCTCAATGGCGGCGGAAATCACCAGCATCTCGGCATGCTCGCTCTCGGCGATGGCCTGCACCTTGTCCAGGCCGGGAATCTCATCGGGCTCCTTGCCCAGGTCGTCCTCAGCGATGTTGGCGGCGTAGATGACAGGCTTGGTGGTCAGCAGGAACCAGCTGTCCAGCACAGCCTGCTCCTCCTCGCTGACGGGGCAGGTGCGGGCGGGCTTGCCGGCTTCCAGGTGGGCCTGCAGCCGATCTGCCAGCTCCACCTCAATACCGGCCTTCTTGTCGCCGCCGCGGAAGTTCTTCATGGCGCGGTCCTTGCGGCGCTGCACCGTCTCCAGATCCGCGAAGATCAGCTCCAGGTTGATGGTCTCAATATCCCGGGCGGGGTTGATGGAGCCGTCCACGTGGATGATGTTCTCATCCTCAAAGCAGCGCACCACATGGACGATGGCATCCACCTCGCGGATATGGCTGAGGAACTTGTTGCCCAGGCCCTCGCCGTGGGAGGCGCCCTTCACCAGACCTGCAATATCCACAAACTCAATGGTGGTGGGGGTGATTTTCTTGGGATGGTACATTTCCCCCAGCACATCCAGGCGATGGTCAGGCACCATCACCATGCCGGTGTTGGGCTCGATGGTGCAGAAGGGGTAATTGGCGGCCTGCGCGCCCGCCTTGGTGATCGCATTGAAAAGGGTGCTCTTGCCTACATTGGGCAAACCCACAACGCCAAGCTTCATCTGGACAAATACTCCTCTCTATCATGGACAGACATCTTCTCAATTATAATAGAAAAGCGCAGGATTTGCAATCTTATCCTTGTAAGAAATGAAAACATTTCCCGAGGCATGGTGACATCAAAAGGAAGATATGCTATACTATATGCTGGTTCAATATCCGAAAGGAGTCGCCGTATGAGCATTCTGCAAGCCGCCGTGCTGGGCCTGGTTCAGGGCCTGGCGGAGTTTCTCCCCATTTCCTCCAGCGGGCATCTGCTGCTGGCCCGCATGCTGATGGGCATCTCGGACGAGGCCGCCGCCACCGGCTCCTATATGATGCTGGACGTGCTGCTGCACGCAGGCACGCTGCTGGCGGTGCTGGTGGTGTTCTGGAAGGACTGGTGGGGCATCCTGAAGAATCCCTTTCGCTCCAAGACCCTGCTGCTGCTCATCATCGCCTCCGTCCCGGCCTTCATTGTGGCAGTTTTCTTCAACGACTTTGTGGAGCAGTTCTTCACAGGCTGGTTCCTGGGGGTCAGCTTCCTGATCACCGCGCTGTTCCTGCTGCTGGCTGAATGGGTCAGCGGCCGGCAGCGGAAGCCCACCGGGGAGCCTTCCTTTAAGCATGCGGTGGTCATGGGCGTTATGCAGGCCATCGCGCTTTTGCCCGGCGTGAGCCGCAGCGGCTCCACCCTGACAGGCGGCCTGTTCTCCGGCCTGGAGCGCAAGAGCGCGGCAAAGTTCGCCTTCATGATGAGCGCCCCGGCCATTGTGGGCTCCCTGCTCTTTGAAGGCAAGGACGCCATCGAGATGGGCTACATCGCCGATCTGGCGCTGGTACCCACCATCGTGGGCGTAGCGGTTGCTGCGGTGAGCGGCTACCTGGCCATCCGCTTCATGCTGAAGCTGATCAACCGGGTGTCGCTGAACTGGTTTGCGCTGTATGCGGCGCTGCTGGGCCTGGCCGTGCTGCTGATGCAGCTTGTCGGCTGGACGGGCGTTCCCGCCTTTGAGATGCCTGTGCTGGGTCTGCACGCGCTGATTCCCGTCGCCTGAGGGCGCAGGGATGCCTGATCATAACAATAACGGACAGGATTATTTCATGACGAATGCTAAAGCAAAGGAGGGCGATAGGATGACTGGTATCCGGCGCGCGTTATGCTGCCTTATGGCCATGCTGACTGTCCTGTCGATGGCCCTCCCCGCCCTTGCGCTGGAGATTCCCGAGCCCACCCTTTCCCCGGACGCCGCCCCTTATGACACCGAGCACCCGGAGGCGCTGGAGGAGGATCAGCTCTACGCCGTATCCGCCATCCTGATGGAAGCCAGCAGCGGCCTGGTCATCTTTGAAAAGAACGCCGATCAGGTCATGTACCCCGCGTCCACCACGAAAATCATGACGGCCCTGCTGGCCATCATGTGCGGGGATCTGGACATGACCTGCACCGTATCCGCCGAGGCCGTCACCTTCTATGAGGACGACGTGACCACCGCCGATCTGCGGGAGGGCGAGGAGCTCACCCTGCGAGATCTGCTCTACGCCACGCTGGTGCAGTCCGCCAACGACGCTGCCAATGCCGTGGCGGAGGCGGTATCCGGCTCCATCAGCGGCTTTGTGGATCTGATGAACGAGGCGGCCGCCCTCTACGGGTGCACCAGTACCCACTTCGTCAACCCCAACGGTCTGCATGACGACAATCACTACACCACCGCCCGGGACATGGCACTGATCACCCGGGAAGCCCTGAAGGACGAAACCTTCCGGCAGATGGTTTCCACCACCAGCTACACCTGCCCCCGCACCAACCTGATGCGCGCCCGCACCTGGACCAACAGCAATCGGCTGATGATCCCCAGCACCTCTGAGAGCACCAACAAGTATTTCTACCCCGACGCCATCGGCGTGAAAACCGGTACCACCTCCAAGGCAGGGTACTGCTTTGTGGGCGCGGCGGAGCGGGACGGGGTCGAGCTGATCTCCGTGGTGTTCTTCACCGGCCAGAACGCCCGCTGGGCCGATACCATCAAGCTGTTTGATTATGGCTTCAGCCAGTATGTCAGCGTCACACCCATTGACCTGTACAACATGAACCCCATCTCCATCGAGACCACTGGCTTCTCCCTGGAGGATCCGGCCATGGGCACGCTGTCCTTGACCTGCGTGCCTCAGGACATCAATGCTTCCGCCTCCATCACCGCCACCAGGGACGAGGTGGACCTGATGGCCAGCAACCTGCGTGACACGGTGCTCATCGAGTACAGCCGTGACTTTGTGGCGCCCATCCAGGCTGGCGAAATCATGGGTACCATGACCTACTTCCCGGAATCGGGCGAGCCGGTCATCTACAATCTGATCGCTGACCGCAGCATTGCCAAGCGTGAGAACGCACCCCTGACGCTGGAGGAGATCGTCGCCATGACGGAGGCGGATCCCAACCCCTTCCCGCCCCTGACCCTGGAGCTGGCACTGTACCTGATTCTTCCCATCCTGGCCCTGTGGCTGATCATCCATATCCTGCGCAGGCTGATCCGCCGCAGACGGGTACACAACGCCCGCATGCCGAAAATCAAGAACCGCTATCTCAAGTAACCCAAGCGAGAGCCTGCCTCAGGACGGACTCTCGCTTTCCCATACTGTTGAGAAACTAACACCTGTTTTTAATGCGTTTCTCATCAATTCACCAGCCGTTTCTCAAGCATCGCAGGCCGGGTTATGGTAAGATACAGTCATCAGCCGGAGGACAGGCTGAGCGCATGAAAGGAGTAAACAACATGGCAAGCTACACGATCGAGGATATTGAACTCATCCGTCGCAAGAGCGGCATCAGCTATCAGGAGGCCGTGGCCCTGCTGGACTACCACAACGGCAACGTAGCCCGGGCGCTGGTTGACCTGGAGCGCAACGGCCGCATCAAGCCCGAGGCTGAGCAGGCCAAGCCCCAGCGGGAGACCACCGGCAGCAATCGCAACCACAGGGGGCTGATGGGCGTCATCAGCCGGATGTACCAGGCCCGGGTGAAGGTTCGCAAGGGCAATATCGTCATTCTGAACCTGTCGCTGCTGTTCTCCCTGCTGTCGCTGCTGATCAGCCCGCACCTGGTGCTGGCGGGCGTGATCCTGATGCTGATCCTGGGCTACAAGGTGTCCTTCGAGCGCCGCGACACCGACTTCGCCTCCGACAACCTGGAAAAGATGGTCCGCAATGCCGCCCAGAACGTGAAGGCGTCCGTCAGCAGCATGGCGCAGGAATTTACCGCCGCCACCGGCGATGACAAGCCCGCCGCGCCTGCTTCCCAGGCTGCCCAACCTGAGACCGAGCAGCGCAGCTACTATCAGGCCAATCCCGCTGCCACCACCTACCACGCCTCCTACGGCGGCAGCGCGCCCACCCTGCAGGTTCCCGTGCAGGTGGAGAGCCAGGACGGCAGCGTTTCCGTGGAGTCCGACAAGGACGGCTTCACCAACGCCACCATTGAGTAACCCTTCCTCCCCTTTCCCCGGAATGGACAGTTCCCCTGCTGCCCATTCCCTTTTGTCGTCACAAGCAAGCTGCAAGGAGTGTCGCCCATGAGCCGTATCCTGATTGTCGAGGATGAAAAGAAGATCGCCCGTTTCCTGGAGCTGGAGCTGCTGCATGAGGGATATGAGGTGGACACCGCCCACGATGGCCGCACAGGGCTGGAAAAGGCCCTGTCCTGGCAGCCGGATCTGATGATCCTGGATCTGATGCTGCCGGAGCTCAGCGGCATTGAGGTCTGCCGCCGCCTGCGTCACGAAAGCGACCTGCCCATCATCATGCTCACCGCCAAGGACGATGTGTCCGACAAGGTGATGGGCCTGGACATGGGTGCGGACGACTACATGACCAAGCCCTTCGCCATTGAGGAGCTGCTGGCCCGCATCCGTGTGGGGTTGAAGAAGCGCCGGGCTTCCTCTGAGGCTGCGCCTGCCGTGCTGACGGCGGGGCTTCTCCGTCTGGATCCCGGCAGCTATGCCGTCAGCTATAACGGGCAGCCCATCAGCCTGACAAAGAAGGAGTTTGACCTGCTGCGCTACCTGATGCAGCGCAAGGGGCAGGCTGTCACCAGGGATGCGCTGCTCAGCGACGTGTGGGGCTACGACTACGCCGGCGACACCAACGTGGTGGACGTGTACATCCGCTACCTGCGTCACAAGATCGACGAGCCCTTCGGCATCAAGACCATCCACACCATCCGCGCCGTGGGGTACATGTTCAGCCATGAGTAAGAAGAAAAAGCAGAAGCGGCCCGCCGACGAGCGGGGCTTCAACCGGGCCTCCGGGCGAACCCACCGGCTGCTCACGGGCATCATGAGCAACTTCCGCATGTCGCTGACCTTCCGCATTGCGCTGCACTACTGCGGACAGCTGCTGCGGACGCTTCTCCCCACGCTGCTGGTGATCAGCATCGTGTTTTTCGCCCTGCAAGCAGCGACGATTGAGGACGACCTGCTCCGCCTGCGCTTCGAGGTTCCCGCCGAGGGCAGTGTTTTTGGTCAGACTTCCATCCGGAACAGCCATATGCAGGCCTGGCTGGCCGGGCCCCCCGCCAGCGATGACGACAGCTATTTTCACCTCAGTTTTTCCCTGGATCCACCCTGCGCCAGGATCATCATCCCCCACGCCTCCGGCATGGGGCTGTACGTCATCTATGACCTGACGGACACGCTGATTGTCTGGACGTGCCTGATGGCTGCACTGATGGTGATGGATCTTCTGCGGATGATCTACTTCCTGCGCAAGAACCGCCGTCTGGACAAGCGCGTGCTGGCCCCCATCCGGGACATCACGGACATGGCCGCCACCCTCTCCGCCAGCAACCTGAGCAACCGCATCAACGTTGCGGGCATGAAGAACGAGCTGAAGGAGCTGGCCACGGTCATCAACACCATGCTGGACCGCATCGAGCGCAGCTACAACAGCCAGAAGCAGTTCGTTTCCGACGCCAGCCATGAGCTGCGTACGCCCATCGCCGTGATCCAGGGATATGTGAACATGCTCCGCCGCTGGGGCAAGGACGACAAGACCGTGCTGGACGAGGGCATCAATGCCATTGCCCAGGAGACCGCCAGCATGAAGGAGCTTGTGGAGAGTCTGCTGTTCCTGGCCCGGCACGACAAGAAGACGCTGATGATGGAGATGTCCAGCTTCGATGTGCTGGACGTGGTCAGCGAGCTGCACAAGGAAGCCGCCATGGTCACCCCGGAGGACACCTTCGTCCTCTCCCCCTCCGACCACTGCGTGGTGGAGGCTGACCGGGGCATGATCAAGCAGGTCATGCGTATCCTGTGCGACAACGCTGTCAAGTACACCCCCAAGGGAGGCACCATCACCATCGGCGTGCAGCGCAGACCCGGCGGCTGCACCCTGTCCCTGTCCGACACGGGGCCGGGCATTGCCCCGGAGGAGCTGCCGAAGATCTTCGAGCGGTTCTACCGCAGCGTTTCCGCCCGCAAGGCCGAAAGCGGCGGTCATGGTCTGGGCCTGTCCATCGCGCGGATCATCGTGGTGGCCCACGGGGGCAAGCTGCGGGTTCGCAGCAAGCTGGGCGCGGGTACTACCTTCTCCATCGACCTGCCGGGCAAGCAGGAGACCCTGCACACCGCCAATCTCAGCAAAAGCGCGTAAACATACAGGAACGCCGCCCCGGGAAATCCGGGACGGCGCTTTTTTCGTCAGGTGCGGTTGCATCCGCAGCATCCGGTGCGGCAGGTATTGGACACGTTGCTGGGATTCACCGTCCCCTCGTTGCACATGGAGGCGGGCGGGAACAGCGGCAGGCTGAAGAACTCGTCGCACACGCTTTCGGCGAACTCCTCCGCAGGGGGAATGCTGCAGAAGCCGTAGCTGGGGATGAGGATCTCCACCTTGGCCAGCACCTTCAGGATGATGGTGACGCACACGGTCATCTTGAACTGGTTGTTGCCCAGGTAGCAGCCGGAGACGCAGATGGCGCTGACCATGCTCTCCAGCGTGTAGGGGACGATGGACTCGTCAGGGATGGAAAGCAGAACGTCCTTCTCCACGGAGACGACGCCCTTGCCGATGTACTCAACGCAGCGGCTGTCCACAAAGAGGATGTCGATGGGCACGTCGATGGTGGCGCGCACACGGGCAAAGCAGGGACGGTCGCACAGGCGGTCCACCGTCAGGTTGCGGATGATGCCCTCGGTGGTGGTGCTGCGGCAGCTCTCGAAGGTGATGGGGGGCACGGGCGCAGAGGTGGGGGGCACGGTCTCCTGGGTGTCCTGGTTGCCGCAGGTGTTGCACTGGCAGGTGTTCCCCGCCACCTGGGCGAAGCTGGTGATGGTCACGATGCGGTTGTCCAGCTGCTCCTGCTGCATGGCGCTGTCGTACACCCGCTTGACCTGTACGCAGACCTTCTCCTTCAGGCCGTCCATGGCATTGCCCGCGATCATGCCGGGGCAGCAGGAAGGATTCGCATTCTTGTAGCTGTAGAACGACATGGCATCTACGCCTCCTTATTCTCCGGCTCCTTTGTCGGAGCCTTCACCAGCAGGGTATGACGCAGCGCCGCGGTTGTGCGGGCGGAACAAAAAAATCGCTCTGCCTGTCAGGCGGAGCGATGGCATGGTTTCCTCTCGGTTTACAGCATCCTCACCGGGGTGAAGCGCCTGGCCCTGACGGCCTCCATCAGCGTATCGTCGGGCACGTCATGAGCCAGGGTGATTGTGGCGGTCTTCGCGGCCAGATCCACCACGCAGGCCTCCACGCCTTCCACAGCGCTGAGGACCTTTTCCACCGTGGCCTTGCAGTGGGCGCACATCATGCCGTCAATGAGCATCTTCTTTTCCATGTTGAATCCTCCCCTTTTACTCCAGTTCATAGTCCTCATAGCAGTTCATCAGCACTTCGCAGTCGCAGAAGCCGCCCATGCCTTGAATTTCCTCGATAGCCGACACGAAGGTTTCCGGCGGCAGCGTTTCCCTGAGCCAATGCTCAGTAAAGCGCAGCGTATGGTCGCACTCCGAGGCATTCAGGCGGGCAGAGAGATAGCGGAACAGCTGGTCGGCCTGTTCCCGCTTGAGCACCTTGCCTTCCTCCGCCTTGAGGTACTTCCTGCTCAGCCTGTTTTCCTTGCGGGCATCCACCGGCGCAACATCCAGCACGGTTTGCGGCATGTCGTAGTTGATCTTGTACTGGGCAGTCTTCTGGGCATCATAGACCGTTACGGATGCGTTGTATACTTCCAGCATCGGCGATGCACTTCGCAGACGCATCAAGGCCCGATTGCCCGTGAACAGGCAGAGTACCTTGCCCGATGCTTCGTGAAGGATGCAAACCAAGCCCTCATCCACCAGCGTTTGCATGAACAGCCGCACGCTGTCATCGCCGTCCGGGTCATATGTCAGCACGGCAATCATCACGCCGTACTTGCTGAATTCCTTGCGCGTGGCAGAGATCTTTTTCGGCGTCAGCAGGTTCATCACGGCGGCTTCGTTGATCTCAGCTCGTCCATTCAGGCGGATATGGTACCCCTTCTGCCAGTGTTCCGATACGCACCGCGCCAGCAGATCCGTCAGGACGGTTTGCATCAAGCTGGGCTTCTGAGCATACAGCACCAGCGTGCGGCCGGCTGCGTCATCCACCAGCGCGGCGGACGTATAGGTGAGACGCAGGTAGTATTTGATGTCATCCAGCATGGCATCCGCGTCCTGATTGCCGTAGTCAAATCGCCCCCATGCCAGCCCAAAGTCCTCCAGTTCCTCGATGAACACACGCGGCCTGTTTCGCGTCTCCCAGCGATAAGGGCAGAAGCCATCCAGCGTGATCTCATCGAAATGCCCGGACAGGCTGCTGTCATGCTCGTTCAGGCCGCCAAAGCCGCGGCATCCGGTGCAATGGGCCATAACCTGCGCACGCAGGCGGTCATTGTACTCCTGCTGGGTGAGCAGCTCCACCTGCGCTGGACAGACTGCCGCCGGATGCTCAAGGACGATGTCTTCCGGCATATCCTGATCATCTGCAATGAAGTAGGGCGCCAAACAGACGCCATGCTCATAATCGGCATCGGGCACATCCACGCATTCGCTCAGTTCAACAGCGCGGATCACGGCGGGCCTGCCCGTCCGGACAGCGTCATCCAGCCTGGCCTGCGCATCGTCTGCGTCCACCGGCAGATAGTAATATCCGTTGCAGAACAGGGCCGGGTATTCGCCGCTGGAGATCGGGGCCGGCGTTTGCTTCGTATCGTTCATGTCAATTCTCCTGCGGTGCGTCATTCATACGCCCAGCTCGGGAACCTCGCCCTCAGGCTTGTCCTCATGGGTGGGCTCCGGCAGGGGCGGAAGCTCCTCCAGGGAGGATATGCCGAAGTGATCCAGGAAGGCGTCCGTGGTGCCGTAGAGGATCGGCCGACCCAGGGTGTCCTTGCGGCCCACCTCCTGGATCAGCTGCTTGTTCATCAGCGTGGCCAGGGAATAGTCGCACTTCACGCCGCGGATCTGCTCCACCTCCGCGCGGGTCACCGGCTGCCGGTAGGCCACCACCGCCAGGGTCTCCATGGCCGCCTGTGTCAGGGACTGCTTCTGCACGGGCTGCAGCAGCCGCACGACATCGGTTGAATACAGCGCCCGGGTGGCCAGCTGCACATGCTCTCCGAAGCGCTTCACGCAGAAGCCCCGCTGGCCGAAGTCGTACTCGTCCCGCAGGCAGTTCAGCTCCTGCTCCAGGCGGGCGCGGGAAATATCAAGGGCCTTGGCCAGCTCGTCCAGCCGGACAGGCTCCCCCGTCACGAACAGAATGGCCTCAATGCGTCCCCGCAGGATGCCCTCCGCGTTTTCGTCATGCATGGTCCGTCGCCTCCTCCGTAAACTCCCGGCGGCCGGGCAGCAGGAGGATCTCGCCGCAGATCTCATCCTGCTCAACGTGCATTTCGCCCAGCTTCAGCAATTCCAGCAGCGCCAGGAAAAGCGTTGTTACCTCTTCCCGGGTGGGCGCAGCAGAAAAGGCTTCGTCAAAGCGCATGCGGCCCTGGCGGCGGATGCCGTGCATCAGCGTCAGCATGCACTCCTGCACGGTGTGCTCGTCCCGGCGGATGTCCCGGGGCGCGTAGTGGTTGACCTCCTGGCTCTCGTCCTGGCTGGGCTTCCTGGCCCAGATGCGCAGGAAGGCGTCCGTCAGCCCCTGCAGGGTCAGACCCACCAGCTCGGTCTCCTGTGGTGGCAGGGGGTATTCCTCCGGCAGCTTGGTGAACAGCTCCTGGGCCGCCCGCTCAAACTGCTGCATGGCCGCCGCCGTCTCCCGGAAGCGCTTGTATTCCTCCAGGCGGCGGATCAGCGCCTCTTCCGGATCCTCCTCGCCCTCCTCCAGGGCGGGGGGCTTTGGCAGCATGGCGCGGCTCTTGATCTCCAGGAGCGTGGCCGCCATGACCAGGAAGTCCGTCGCGTCGTCCATGTCCAGGTCGGGGGCGTTGCGGACAGAGGCGATGTACTGGTCGGTGATCTCGCTGACGAAAATATCCTTGATGTCCACCTGCGCCTTGGTGATCAGGTGCAGGAGCAGGTCAAGGGGGCCGTCAAAATCCTTGAGCTGAAACGTCATTGGCATGGCAGCAACCTCACAGACCGCCCGCAATCAGCAGGAACAGGTTGATCACTGCAGTGTACACCGCACTGTTGATCGTACTCAGGAGCGTGGAAAGGATGCCTGAGAAGCACACCAGCAGCAGCGCCACCTGGGCGATCCGGAAGGCCTTGCGGTTCAGCTGCAATTTGCCCTTGAGCAGCGTGTCGTTCAGCAGGTGATAGCCGTCCAGGGGCGGAATGGGCAGAATGTTGAACACTGCCAGGGCCAGGTTGATCTGCGCCATCATCAGCAGGAACCGCTGCACATACAGAAGCCACGGATGCCTGGCGAAGGCGGACAGGTACTCGTAGCTGCCCCCGCCGATGATGGCGCTGGCGTACACGCCGTCCTCATGGTAGAGGTTGAGCAGCCCCTGCAGGGAGCCGGACTGATCCCGGAAGTATGTCAGGAATTCCGGCTCCCAGATCAGCCGGTTTACGCCCACGCTCAGCGCCGCACAGAGGATGAACAGCGTCAGGTTGGTAACGATACCCGCGATGGACACAAGAAAGTCGTCCCGGCGGTAATGCCGGAAGTTGCGGGGATTCACCGGCACCGGCTTGGCACAGCCGAACCCCAGCAGGAACATGCACACAGTCCCCAGGGGATCCAGGTGCCTGCGGGGATCCAGGGACAGCCGGCCCATCCATTTGGCTGTGGGATCGCCGCAGCGCAGGGCCACGTAGCCGTGGGCCACCTCATGCAGGATCAGGCTCATCAGCACCGTCACCGTCAGATACAGCGCATAAATGAAAAAGCTGACGGGGTCGGAGGTGAGCCAGCCGAACCAGGACTCCAGGCGTGAGAACATAATCAGCCTCATTTCTTCATGTGATGGGGAGGAAGCTCAGAACGGATGCGCACTGCATGGCCACGCCGGGCAGCAGCGTCGCTTCATCCACGCGGAAGGTATCCGTATGCAGGGCAGAACCCACCCCGCAACCTATATCATAGAACACACCGGGCGTATCGTCAAGAAAAAAGGCGAAACTCTCCACGCCCAGGCTGGGTTTTTCCCGTCGGATGACCCGCGCATTCCCCAGCACCTCCCGGGCCGCTGCTTCCACCACGGCCCAGCGGGCCTCGTCATTGGACAGGGGCGGATAGCAGGGCGTGATATACGCCAGCGCCTCGCCGCCCATGGCCGACGCAACACCCGCAGCAATCTCCCGGATCCGCCGGATCAGCCGGTCATGAGCCTCCGCCGTCAGGGTGCGGAGGGTGCCGGTGACCGTCACCCGGTCGCAAAGAACGTTCCCGGCATGCCCGCCCTGAATCTTCCCGAAGGTCAGCGCGGCGGACTCGAAGGGCGACAGCTCCCGGCTGATCAGTGTCTGCAATGCGGAGATCACCTGGGCGGAAATCACGATGGCGTCCACGCCGCTCTCGGGATACGCGCCATGGCCGCTGCGCCCGTGTATGGTCAGCACCACATTGTCGCTGGAGCCGTTGACGCAGCCGGGCCTGGCGAAAAAGGTCCCCGCCGGATAGCGGGGGTTCACATGCTGACCAATGACAACATCCACCGCAGGATCCCGCATGCAGCCCTGGCGCACCATCAGCCGGGCGTCGCCGCTTGTTTCCTCGGCAGACTCAAAGAGCCACTTCACCGTGCCCCGCCAGGCGTGACGATTTTCCGAAAGCCACATGGCGGAGCCAAGGGCCATGGCGGTGTGTGCGTCGTGGCCGCAGGCATGCATCACGCCGGGCCGCTCCGAGGCATAGGGCAGGCCGCTGTTCTCCTGAATGGGCAGCGCGTCCATGTCGGCACGGATGGCCACGCAGGGGCCGTCGCCGTTGCGCAGGACACCCATCAGGCTGTGGCAGCCGTCGAACTGACGTACCGCAATGCCCAGCCGCTCCAGCATTTCCCTGACCAGCTGCCTGGTCTGCGTCTCATACCCGCTCAGCTCCGGGCAGCGGTGCAGCTGGCGGAAAATATCCTGTACCGGAGGCATCACGTCCCGCAGCGCATCGCGCCAACCGTTCAGATCCATGGGCATCCATCCTTCTACATCGTCATGCCATAGTCTATGGCGAAGCCCTCCCGTGCATGAGCGGCTGACATGCCGCATAGGGTAGGACAGCCACGAAATCAACCGTCAAGGAGGGGCATGCCATGAGCGAAACGACCATCGAGTCCTTCAACGTACCGCCGGAGCAGGACTTCAATACCGAGAGCTTCCAGGGCTCCATGCAGCAGGTGCTGCAGGACAATGTGGGCAACTATGTCCTCGTCGAGTTTCTCATCGGCACCAACCAGCTTGTCACCCGCCAGGGGCTTCTGTACTCCGTGGCCAGCCAGTTCCTCGTGCTGTACGACGAGATTGAGGCTCGCTACATCGTGTGCGACATTTTCGCCGTGAAGTTCGTGACCTTCCTGCTGCCCGGCTACCGTCCCGGCCAGATTCCCGCAGAGGGCAGCGGCGAGGCACCCGTGCCAGACACGGCCATGACCACCTCGGCCACCCCCGCCCGGGAAGCGCGTCTCACCCCCGGTCAGGCGGCCTATGCCCACGCCACGCGGCATACCCGCCGCTGACTTACCGCCCGCAGCGGCGCATAAGCTCCGCTTCGTCAATGACCTCTATGCCCAGGGTTTGCGCCTTGGTCAGCTTGCTTCCGGCCGCCTCGCCCGCCACGACGAAGGCGGTCTTTTTGCTGACCGAGGAGGCCGCCGTGCCGCCGTTCTGGCGGATCAGCTCCTCCGCCTCCTTGCGGGACAGGCTGGGCAGCGTGCCCGTGACCACCACGCTCATGCCGCTGAACACACCCTCCGCCTTGCCCGCGGATTCCCGGGGATGCACGCCGCTTTGAAGCAGCCGCTCGATCATCACCCTGTTCTCCGGGAAGGAAAAGAACTCCGTTACGCTCTGGGCCACAACATCGCCCACGTCAGGC
>JAXEEE010000143.1:0-3832 GCA_034104265.1 Eubacteriales bacterium
CGTTCATCCTGCCCGGAAAACAGATAAAGCATACTCCAGGGAATCGCGCCAGCGGAAAAGGGTCAAGGGGCGATTCCCCTTGCGCGGGTACAGGGGCGGCGTTAGCCCCTGCGCAGGTCCGGGTGGCTGCCCGGGCGTAGCACAAAGCACAAGAAAAAGGGAAAAGAAAAAAGAGAGTTTCCGAGCGGCTGCGAAGCAGTCCGCGATGGAAACGGCAGATTGAGTCAACCCCAGGAGATCGCGCCATCGGAAAAGGGTCAAGGGGTGAAACCCCTTGCTTTGGTAGCAGGGGCGGCGTAAGCCCCTGCGCAGGGATGTCGCGGCAGCCCAGCGTCCCTTTTCAAACCAAGCGAGTTTCCGAGCAGACGCTGAAGGCCGCCCGCGTTGGAAACGGCAGATGGGCGCAACTGCAAGGAAATGACCTCGCACGATACGGCCGGCGTGGTGCAGGAGGGGAACGACCTCATCCGACCTCGCTGCGCTCGGCCACCTTCCCCTGAGGGGAAGGCTGTATGCCCTGCCTCCGTCAGCCGCGCTGGAAGCGGCGGGGCTGTACATTCAATCCGCACAGGTATGACCGTCCATGTTCCGCGAATCCCTCCCAGACGCAAAAAAACGCCCTCCCCGCAAGGGAAAGGGCGGAATGTTCAACCTGCCTGCCGCGTTACCGCCAGTTGTCCAGAATCCTGTACAGCCCCTCGATGAACCCCGGCCGGGGCACATCGTGGGCAGCCACGCAGTTCAGCCGGGCAATGGCCTGCCCGTCCAGCAGCACCTGTACCGTGCCCAGCACATCCCCCTGCAGGACGGGCGCATCCACGCTCTCCGGCAGGGCCAGCTCCAGCGACAGCCCCGAGGCCTGACCGCTGCGCAGCAGCATCGACAGCCCGCTGCCCAGCATCAGGTCAACGGTTTCACTGCTGCCGCCCTTGACAGGCAGGCTCTCGCCCAGCAAATCCCCCTTGCGGGCAATGACCGTGCGCTGATAGGTGGCAAAGCCGTAATCCAGCATGGCCCGGGCCTCGTCAAAGCGCTTCTGGCTGGCCGGCGCGCCCAGCACAATGGCCACCAGCCGCATGCCGTTCTTCTCAGCCGTGGCGGCCACGCAGTACTTCGCCGCGTCGGTGGAGCCGGTCTTGAAGCCGTCGCACCCGTCGTAGAAGCGCACCAGCCGGTTGGTGTTGGTCAGGTCGGTCACCCGGCCCCCGGGATGGGTCAGGGTGTCAATCCATACACTGGCGTACTTGTAGTACGCCGGATGGGTCGCCACCTCGCAGCACAGGCGCACCACGTCCCGGGCGGTGGTGTACTGCCCCTCCTGCGGATACCCCGTGCAGTTGACGTAGCAGGTGCTGCCCATGCCCAATTCCGCCGCCCGCTGGTTCATCCGGGTGACGAAATTCCCCTCCGTGCCGCACAGGTATTCCGCCAGCGCCACCGCGCTGTCGTTGGCGGAAGCCATGATGGTGGTGCGCAGCAGATCCTCCAGGGAGTAGGCCGCGCCCGCGTCCAGCAGCGCCTGGCTGCCCTTCATGGCAGCAGCATTTTTGGACACGGTAATCCGGTCGGCCAGGGTCACGTCCCCCCGGTCAAGAGCCTCCAGCGTCAAAAGTGCGGTCATCAGCTTGGTGATGGAGGCAACCTCCCGCCGCTCATCGGCGTTCTTCTCAAAGATCACCGTGCCCGTGGCGGTTTCCGCCAGAATCACCGAGGGCGAGATAAGCGAAAGCGGCTGACCGTCCTCAAGGGGTCTGCCCCCTGATTCGGCCGCCGCGCCCGCCATGGGGATCATCAGGCACAGACAAAGCGCCGCTGCCAGGATCCGCCGGAATAGGATCATGCTGACTTCCTCCTCTACATGGGTCTTGTCAGACCTATCATGCCCGGGAAAGCCGCATGCTGCCATGGGAAATTCTGCTTAGACCACCAGCCCGCCGCTGACGCCCAGCGTCTGCCCTGTGATGAAGGACGCGCCCTCGCCGCACAGGTACAGGGTCGCATTGGCGACCTCCTCCGCCCGGCCGATGCGGCCCAGGGGCGTTTCCTCCGCCAGCGCGGCCAGATCGGCCTCGGTCAGCTCCGCGTTCATGTCCGTGTCGATCACCCCGGGGGAGACGCAGTTCACCCGCACGCCGGAGGGGCCGACCTCCTTGGCCAGAGCCTTGGTCATGCCGATGAGCGCGGCCTTGGCGGCGGAATAGGCCACCTCGCAGCTGGCCCCCACCTCGCCCCACATGCTGGACACGTTGACGATGGCCCCGCTTCCCTGGGAGATCATCCCGGGCAGCACCGCCTGGGTCACGTTGAAGGCGCCCTTCAAGTTCACGGCGAAAAGCGCGTCCCATTGCTCCTCCGTCATGTCGGTGAACAGGCCGATGTGCGCCACGCCCGCGTTGTTCACCAGCGCGTCGAAGCGGTGATACGTGCGCATAAGATCATCCACCGTGCGGAAAACCTCGTCCCGACGGCTCACGTCGCAGCGGCGGCAGCTGACGTCCAGACCCTCGCCGCGAAGGCGTGCGCACAGGCTTTCTGCGGCTTCCTCCGCCCGGCGGTACAGGAACACCACGCTCCACCCCGCCCGGGCGAAGGCGCTCACGCAGGCGGCCCCGATGCCCCGGGAGCCGCCGGTAACCAGCACTGTTCTGCGCATCACATCGCCTCGATCACCGCGTCCAGCAGGCTGCGGAAGGTCGTCCGCACCCGGTTGGCCACCTCGGTGACTTCCTCATGGCACAGGGGCTGATCCAGAATGCCTGCCGCCATGTTGGTGATGCAGCTCACGCCCAGCACCCTGATGCCGCAGTGCCGCGCCACGATAGTCTCCGGCACGGTGGACATGCCCACCGCATCCGCGCCTACCACACGGGCCAGACGGATCTCCGCCGGGGTCTCGTAGCAGGGGCCGTTGAACCACATGTACACGCCCTGCCGCACGGGGATGCCCAGCCTGTCCGCCTGGTCCTGGCACAGGGCGATCAGCTCCCGGTCGTAGCAGCGGGACATGTCGGGGAAGCGGGGGCCGAACTGATCCAGGTTGGGCCCGGTGAGGGGATTCTTGCCGGAGAAGTTGATGCAGTCGGTGAGGATCATCAGGTCGCCGGGGGTGAAATCGAGATTTACACCCCCCGCCGCGTTGGTGACGATCAGCGTCTTCACGCCCAACAGCGCCATAACCCGCACGGGCATGGTCACCTCGCCCAGGTCGTAGCCCTCGTAGGCGTGGAAGCGGCCCTGCATCATGCACACCCGCTTGCCGTGGAGCGTGCCCGTCCACCAGCGGCCCGCGTGGCCGGGGGCGGTGGACACGGGAAAGCCGGGAATGTCCTTGTAGTCGATGTACTTTGCGTCCTCGAGCGCCTGGGCATAGTCGCCCAGCCCGCTGCCGAGAATCACGCCGATGTCTGCTTCGCCCACCTTCCCGCGGATGGCCCGGGCGGCGGCTTCAATCTGTTCATAGGTTGCCATGAGGTTTCCTCCCTTGTGTGAATATGGGGGGTTACACCAGATCGTCCGCGAAGGACTCCGCGCCAAAACGCTCCGGCAAGCCCAGCCACTGGGCGCAGGTGGCGGCCACGTCGGCGTAGGTGCTGCGCAGACCCAGGTCGGTACAGTCCTTCATGCCTCTGTGCCAGACCATCAGCGGGATATGCTCCCGGGTGTGGTCGGTGCCGGGGAAGCAGGGGTCGCAGCCGTGATCCGCAGTGACGATCAGCAGATCCTCGTCGCCCATGAGGGCCATGATCTCCGGCAGCTTCTGATCAAAGTAGGTCAGCGCGCCGGAGAAGCCCTCGGGGTCGTTTCGGTGGCCGTAGAGCATGTCGGTGTCCAC